>NZ_JBHXBG010000192.1:0-10039 GCF_042726755.1 Promicromonospora sp. NPDC060271
GTGCGAGGGCCGTCCGCTCGGGTTCACCTACCGTCAGGCACCGTGCCGACGGCGGTTGCGCCACACCACCAGCACCGTGCCTACGGCGACCAGCAGCACGCTCAGCAGCGCGATCAGCACCACGTTGGCACCGGTGCTGGCCATCTCGCCCGGGTCGTCCCCGGGCGTCGCGTCGGCGCAGTCACGCAGGCCGGCGTCGATGTCCGACCGGTCGAGGTTGCCCTCGGCCACCGCGACCGTGCCGGTCTCACCGGTCTTCCGGTGGGCGTCGGAGTCGAGTGCCGGGTCGTCGCCGGCTCCCGGTGCCACGAAACACATCCCCTCGGGGACGTCCCCGAAGGTGACCGTGTAGTCACCCGGCGGCAGGCCCGTGAACAGGTACTCGCACTCGGCGTCGGTGGTGGTGGTCGCCACCTCGTCACCGTCAGCGGAGTACAGGGTCACGGTCACGCCACCGACGCCGGAGTCGTCGTCGTTCTGGAGACCGTCCCCGTTCTCGTCGAACCAGACGCAGTCACCGATCGAGCCAAGGACCTCGTCGGACGACACGACGCCCGCGTCGACGTCCCGACGGTCCGGGGTCTCCTCGGTCAGCGAGTACGTCCCCGTCCGGCCGGTGAGCTGGTCGGCGTCCGAGTCGAGCGCCGGGTCGTCCCCGGCGCCCGGGACGGTGAACGTCCTGCCCTCGGGCAGGTCGGTGAACCCGACCGAGTAGTCGCCCAGCGGCAGGTCGGTGAACAGGTACCTGCAGTCGGCGTCGGTGGTGGTGCGGGCCACCTCGTCGCCGTCCGCCCCGAACAGGATCACCGTCACGCCCTCGACGCCGGCCTCGCCGTCGTCCTGGAGGCCGTCGGCGTCCTCGTCGAACCAGACGCAGTCACCGATCGAGCCCAGCACCGCGTCGGGCGAGACGACACCCGCGTCCACGTCCCGACGGTTCGGGACCTCCTCCGTCAGCGACACCGCGCCGGTCTTGCCGGTCTCCGGGTCCGCGTCCGAGTCCAGCGCCGGGTCGTCCCCGGCACCAGGCGTCGTGAACGTCGTCCCCTCGGGCAGGTCCGAGAACTCGACCGAGTAGTCGCCGAGCGGCAGGCCGGTGAACAGGTAGGCGCACTCGGCGTCCGTCGTGGTGGTCGCCACCTCGGCGCCCTCAGCGTCGTACAGCACAACGGTCACGCCCTCGACCCCGGGCTCGCCGTCGTCCTGGAGGCCGTCGCCGTTCAGGTCGGACCAGACGCAGTCACCGATGGAGCCCAGCGGCTCCGTCGGCTCGTAGATGCCCGCGTCCACGTCGAGGCGGTCCGGGACCTCCTCGGTCAGCGTGTACGAACCCGTCGCTCCCGTGACCGGGTCGGCGTCCGAGTCGAGCGCCGGGTCGTCCCCTGCGCCCAGCTCGGTGAACGCCATCCCGTCGGGCAGGTCCGTGAACCCGACCGAGTAGTCGCCCAGCGGCAGGTCCGTGAACAGGTACGCGCAGTCCGCGTCCGTGGTGGTCCGGGACACCTCGGCGCCGTCCGCCCCGTACAGGATCACCGTCACGCCCTCGACGCCGGCCTCACCGTCGTCCTGGATACCGTCGGCGTCCTCGTCGAACCAGACGCAGTCACCGATCGAGCCCAGCACCTCGTCGGTCGGGACGATCCCCGCGTCGACGTCGAGGACTACCGGGTTGGCGGGTGTCAGCGAGACGACGGGCGTCATCCCGGTGGCCGGGTCGGCGTCCGAGTCGACCGCCGGGTCCTCGCCCGCACCCTGCGGGGAGAGCACGGAACCGTCCGGTGCGACGAACTCGACCGTGTAGTCGCCCAGCGGCAGGCCCTCGAAGAGGTACTCGCACTCGGCGTCCGTTGTGGTCGTCTCGACCAGCTCGCCGTCGACGTCGTACAGGTTCACCACGACGCCTTCGACGCCCGGCTCGCCCTCGTCCTGGATGCCGTCACCGTTCAGGTCCGACCAGACGCAGTCACCGATCGAGCCGAGGATCACCACGCCGGCGTCGATCGAGTGCTCGTTCTGGCCGTAGCCGCCCAGCGTGAACGTGTACTCGCCGGTAGCCGGGTCCGGGTTCGAGTCGGTCCGGTCCGCGTCCTCGGCGGCCTCCGGCGCGTCGGGCAGGGGCGCCGGGCGCGGGCTCACGCCGTCGGCGTTGTCCGTCTCCGCGTGCGGGTTGTCGCCGGTGGTCGCCTGCATGGTGGTGAACAGGACGTCGGACCACGGGACGGTGACCGCGGCGCCCAGGTAGTCGACGGCGAGGTCGCCGTCGGCCGGCTTGACGAACCGCGCCGTGTACTCGGCGCCGTGCACCAGCTCGGTGAAGTGCGCGGTGTCGGTCGCGTCGGACGAGAAGTAGTAGGTCCCGTCGGCTGCGGTGACCTGCGTGCCGACGACGGCGTCAGCGGAGTCCACCAGCTCGACGGTGACACCGGGGATGCCGGGCTCGCCCGCGTCCTGGAGGCCGTCGCCGTCGCCGTCGAACCACACGCGGTTGCCGATCTCGACGGGCGCCGGCGGGATCAGCGCGTCGAGGTCGCCGAGGCCACCGCCCTTCTGGAAGCTGACGGTCGGCTTTCCGGTGTTCCCTTCGTCCTCGGTGAACTCGACGCCACGCGTCGCCGCGCCGTCGCCGTCGGCGAACCAGACGAGGCCCTGCACACGCAGCGTCGCGAGCGGGTCGAACGCCGTTGAGGCCACGTCCGTCGCACCGGCCACGTCGAGCACGGCGCCCAGCGCGATCTCCTCGTGGGTGACGCCCGAGACGGTGCCGTCAAGGCCCTGGTCGTCGCCGTGGAACTCGTTGCCGCCCGGACCGGACGCGAGGATCGGCGCGGTGCCGTTCGCCCACTGGGTGGTCTCGCCGTCCAGACCCGTCGCCTCCGCCGCCGCGCCGGTCTCGGGCGTGTACGTCCCGTCCGCGTTCCGGCCGGCCAGCATGATGTCGCCCTGGGCGATCGTCTCGAAGACGATCTGCGACGACGTCCCACCGTCCTGGCCGGTGTCGGCCGCCCACTGGCGGTTGCCGCCCTGCAGCTCGGTACGGTCCGTCATACCGACGGTCATGTATCCGGCGGTGTTGAACGTGATCGAGGACATGATCGCCTGCGGGTACGCCTGCGCACCGTCGGGTGCGCCGTCCGCGGTCTTGCTGAAGCCGACGGACCCGTCGGGCCAGGTGTCGCCGTTCGCGTCCGCGCTGTCCCACGTCCACACGTCGGTCCAGGAGTTCCAGTGCCGGATCTGCGGGTGCCGCTCGGCGTTCCCCTGCTGCGTGCCGTCCCACCAGGACATCGGGTTGCCGCGCGGGTAGCCCAGGTCCACGTCCATGACCTGCGCCACGGCGCCGCCGTCGACCGGGACCTTGCCCACGTAGCCGCGCAACGCCTCCGTGGAGCCGCACTGCGGCCAGTTGTCGGTGGACTCACCAGGCGCGGTGGCGGCGCAGCTGCCGGGTGCGGAGCCGGTGTCGGCCCAGCCCACGTACACCTCGTCGTCGTGCACCTCGACGGCCCAGCCGCGCTGGCCGTCGCCGAGCCCGAGCGGGATCCGCAGCACGTCGCCCGCGGTCGGTACGAACTCCGCGTCGAACGCAGGGCTGTCCGGGTTCGTCGGCGAGATGTCGATCCGGTACAGGTCGCCGTCGGCGAGGTTCATCACGTACAGGTAGGTCGTGACACCGTCCGTCCACGTGTCGATGCCGCCGAGGCCGACCTTCGCGGCGTTCGCGAACCCGTCGGGGTCGGCGGTCGGGTCGACAGCCGCCGCCAGCGCGCGATCCGCGTTCGAGGCGACCGTCCCGACGTCGATCCCGAGGTCGGTCAGGGAGAACCAGGCCTCCACGCTGCCCGACGGCCCGATGCCTGCCGCGACGTCGCCCGTCGCGGGGTCGATGGCGTCCGGGATCCGGTAGATGGCGCCGAGGGCCCGGTCCGTCGAACCGTCCCACCGGTGCTCGGCGAGGCCGGCGTTCCTTCGGTACACCGCCGAGGCCAGGAACGCGTTGCCGGCCTGCTCGTAGGCGGTGCCCCACACGGTGCCGACGTCGCCGACGGTGGCGATGTCGCGCTTGCCCGTGTCCTGGGCGGTCGCCCAGTCGGTGACCACGAGCGCGGGCCGCCCCGTCGTCCCCTCGGCCAGCGGGTCGCCCGCCGAGTGGATCGCGGTGACGACGTCCGGCGACTGCGGGCGGTGGTCCTCCGGCGGCAGCACCGCATAGTCGACGGACTGGTCGCCCGCTGCGACGAACTGCACGGACGTACCGTTGTCCGCGAGGTCGCCGGCCAGCCACGACGCATAGCCGTCAGGGATGTCGGAGAAGGTGACGCGCAGCTCGGCGGCGGCCGCGCCGTCGGCGACATGGGGCACCTCACCGGTCTGGTCGGTGAACTCGCCCTCGGTCATCGACCAGCCGCCGGCCGCGTCGACGCGGTTCGTGCGCGTGGTCGCGGAGTTTCCGAGTGCGTCGGTCACGGTGACCGTGACGTTGCCGACGCCCTGCTCGAGGAACCCGTCGGAGCCGTCGTCGTCGTACGCGCCGTCGCCGTCGTTGTCCTCCCAGACCTGGCCCGCGGCGATCACGTCGTCCGGCGCCGCCGAGGCCGACGGGACCGTTCCCGGAACCATCAGCACCGCGGCGAGCGCGAGCGCTCCACCACCCGCGACGAGGCTGCGCGGTGACGAGACACCGACTCGTCGGACGTCGAGCCGCGGGCCGAGTGCATGGGCTCCGGCCCAGGAGGCCCACCACCCATGCGCTCCGCGCTCAGAGCGCTGGCGAACTCCCATGTCTTTTTCTCCTGTCATAAAACGGACGATGCTTACCTGCGCATCTCGCCAATCCGACGTCATGAGATGCCACGCGAGTAGGCGGTGCAAGTCGAAAGCACCGCCGTCCGCGTAATGTCCGAAAACTTTGCCGCGACGCACGGGAATGCAAGCGAGTGCATTTCTGAACGAATCGGAATCGCAAGAACGAGTGCCCAAGGCAAACAAGTTCTTCAGCAGGCACATCGCGGTTCAACAGGTGCGCGGCAGGCCCGCCTGCCTAGACTCCGCCCATGCCACCGAAGAGGCACTTTCAATCATTGTTGGGATATATACCCCGAACCGCTGCAATTGCGTCTCTCCTCACCCTCGTGGCCTGCGCGGCCGGCCCGGCGTCCTCCGCCGACGGGACGCCCGGCGTCCTGCGGGTTCCCGAGGCGTTCGAGACGATCCAGGCGGCCGTCGATGCCGCGGCCCCCGGTGACCTCGTCCTCGTCGGCCCAGGGACATACGCCGAGGAGATCCTGATCGGCACGGACGACGTCACGCTACGGGGAACCGACCGTAACGACGTGGTGATCGACGGCGGGGGCCTGCGCGGCTCGGGCGTCATCGCGACGGCGGACGGCGTACGCATCGAGAACCTCACCGTGCGCCGCACGATGTACTACGGCGTGCTCGTGACGGGCATGCATGACGAAGCGGGCCCCACCGCGCACGGTCTCGACGGCTACGAGCGGCTCGACCCCGAGCAGTTCCCACCCGTCGAGCGGTTCGCGATCCAAAACGTCACGGCGTCGAACAACGGGCTGTACGGCATTTACGCGTTCGACGCCCGCCACGGCGTCATCGCGGACTCCTACGCTTCCGGTTCTGCCGATTCCGGCATCTACGTGGGGCAATGCAGGGACTGTGACATTCTCGTGACCAATAACGTGGCAGAACGCAACGCCGTTGGTTTCGAGAATGCCAACGCCTCCGACTCGGTGGTGGTGACGGGAAACAGGTTCTCGCACAACCGGATCGGGATGACGCTGCTGTCGAACTATCTGGAGGCGTTTACGCCGCAGCACGGCAATACCATTGTGGGAAATGTCATCAGCTCGAACGACGCCGCCGACTCCCCCGCCCATGCCGAGGGCGGGTTCGGCGTCGGCGTCGGCATCAGCGGCGGCCGGGACAACGTGCTGCGGGACAACCTCGTGGCCGGGAACCCGCGCGCGGGGGTCCTGCTCGCCAACACGGAGGACCTGGCCGCCGTCGGGAACCGGATGGACGGCGCCTGGTCCGCCGCCGGCCTGGACGCCAACGGCGTGGACATCGCCGACATCTCGGCGGCGCGGGCGCCGGCCCGGGACAACTGCGCGGGCGGGCGCCCGTCCACGCTGCCACAGGGCCTGCGCAAGCAGTGCGGGGCAGAGTCGACGCTGGACGCCGTCCCGCCCGACGCCCTGCCCGGGGTGGAGGTCCCTCCCGGGATGAGCTTCCTGAAGGTGCCCGCGCCACCGCCCCAGCCCGGGATGAGCGGCGTCGAGACGGTGCCGGGCCCGCTGCCGCCCGCCGTGACCGACGACGCGGTGCTGCCGGACGGCGTCCCCGCCGCCGACCTGCTCGCCGAACGGAGCGGCGTGGCATGACGCGGCGACAGGTCGCCTTCGCTCTCGTCGCGATGACGCTGCTGCTCACCGCCGCCTGCTCCGACGACGCCGAACCGGCAGCGGTGAGCGGCGCACGCCCGGTCACCGTGGCGGAGTCCGAGCGGCTGGCGAGCGTGCGGTTCCGGAACTTCGACGCGGGCAGCCGCAAGGTCACGGCGACGTACACCGACCAGGGCCACGACGTGGCCCTCGAGGGCTGGTACGACTACACGACGCACACCGGCTACGGGCTCGTCTCGGCCGACGGCGTGCCCTCGGACCGGATCGTCTGGGACGGCCGCATCCTCGCGACGACGGCCGGCGACCACCTCGGCGAACCCGTGACGTCGCTGGAGGGCTGGCAGGCCGGAAAGCTGGACGCGGGCAGCTCACCCCTCGCCGTCGTACTGACCGTGCTCGCGGGGCTGGGCGCGGACCGCCCCGAGAACCCGCTGCTCATCAGGCAGGGCGGCGCGCTCTGGCTGCGCGAGGACACCGCGGGCCGGCAGGCGGTGACGGTGTTCGCGGGTCCGACCGACGGTCGGATGGACGAAGCCGACCCGGACGCCGCGGGCATCCACTACTGGGTGGACCGGACCGGCCTCGCGCACCGGGTGGACGTACGGCTCGGCAAGCAGTGGGCGGTGGTCACCCTGGAGGACGCCACGGTGACCGTCCCTGCGGTCCTCGAGGACGTCGACCCGCGTGCGATCCCCGATACCCGAAGGAGTGCCGGATGAGCGGCGTCAGCCGGAGAGAGCTGCTGTTCGGCACCGGCGGCGCGATCGCGGGCCTCGCCGCAACGGCCGGCGGGATGGCCGCCACCGGGGCGTTCGGCGGCCCGGACGCCTACGGCCGGACGCCGACGTCCGCCCGATCCGGCACGGACACCCGGGAACCGTCGTCGGACGGCGTGGAGGCCACCGGGCCCACCCAGGCCGGGATCGCCCGGCCCGCCACGCCGCAACGGTTCGGCCTGCTCGCGGTGCTCGACCTGCCGGACGGCCCCGCTGAGCTGGGTCCCCGGCTCGCCGCCCTGGGTGCGGCGATCCTCGCCGTCACGAACGGCGCCGGGCCGGACGGCGCCGGGCCGGACGGCGCCCGGCCGCTCCCCGACGGCCCCGGTGACCTCACCGTCACGGTAGGGCTCGGACCCCGGCTCGTCGCCGGGATCGACCCCGGCCTCCCCGGCGCGACCGAGCTCCCGACCTTCGCGGGCGACGGAGCGATGGACCCGCGCCGCCAGGGTGGTGACCTCCTGCTCGCCCTGCACGGCTCCGACCCGCTGGCCTTGCCCACCGCGCTCCGCGAGCTCCGCGCCGCGCTCGGCGACGCCGCTCTGCGCTGGTCCGAGCCCTGCTTCCGCGGACCCGGCGAGGGCACCGTCGTGCGCAACCCCCTCGGCTTCCACGACGGCATAGTCGTCCCGCACGGCGACGACGAGCTGGCGCGCGAGGTCTGGCTGCCCACGGCGGACGACGGCGGCGACCCCCGCGTGGCCGGCGGCACCGTCTGCGTGGTGCGGCGGCTCGTCCTGGACACCGAACGGTTCGCCGGGCTGGGGCCCGAGAGCCAGGACGCCGTCATGGGACGACGCCGCTCCGACGGCGCCCCGCTGTCCGGCGGCACCCTGTCCGACGACGTCGACCTGCACGCCAAGACGCCAGCGGGCGAGTACCTGGTGCCCGCACGGTCCCACGCCCGTGCGGCGCACCCCTCCTTCACGGGCAGCGGTCTCATGCTCCGGCGCGGCTACACGTTCGCCACGCCCGCCGTCGGCGACGACCCCGGCGAGACCGGGCTGCTTTTCGTCTGCTTCCAGCGCGAGCTCGACACGTTCGTCCGCACGCAGCACCGGCTCGACGAGACCGACTCGCTCACGGACTTCGTCACCCCGACGGCGAGCGCCACGTTCCTCGTGCTCCCGGGGTTCGACGAGTCCCGGCCGCTCGGTTCGACCCTGTCGGGGTGAGCACCACGTGGCCCGCCCGGAAGTCGGACGACCGTTCAGCAGGAGATCTGCGGCCACTACGGGCCGGGTTGTGGTCCCAGATCGCCTGGGGACCGGTCGTCCAGCTCGCGGGCGCGGGAGGCTACGGCTCGACGTCGTCGTGGAGCACGACGCGCGACAGCTCGTAGGACCCGCCCGGCAGCTTCCAGTAGTGCAGCCTCCGGGCCGACGGCGTGTTGACCTGCAGCGAGACCCGCCAGCACACGCCCCCGTCGTCGCGGAGCCTTGCGGGGTCGTCGCCGCCGGCGCCCGTTCGCAGGCGGTGGACCTGCAGACCGTTCATCCCGGGCGCCAGCCCGGTGAGCACCATGACGAGCGTCCACACGACCCGGTCGCGGCTGACCCCCTCGACGTCGGTCAGGGAGGCGAGGAACCGCGGGCCGAGCGTGTACTCCGCCAGGGGGCGCCCGGCCTTCTCGGCGGCCGGGATCGCCCGGGCCCACTCGCTCAGCACCTCGAACCGGAGCTGTTCCTCGTCGTCGACGAAGTGCCGGTCCTCCGGCACCTCGACCCCGGCGTCCCCCAGCCGACGGCGGAGCCGCGCCGCCTCCTGCCGCGCCTTGCGCAGGGCCGTCGCCTGCTGCTCGGCGCGGCGCTCGCTGCGTTCGAGCCGTTCGGTGAGCTCGCCGACCCGGCTCAGCAGCCGGTCCACCTCCAGCTCGACCTGGTGGCGCTTGACCTTGTCGTCCAGCAGCTCCTTGCCGAGCGCCGAGACCTGGGCCCGCGCCGCGTCGAGGGAGAGGCTGAGGTCGCGTGCGGCCTTGCCCGGCGGCTCCGCCGGCGACTCGGCCGACGCGGACGACGTGGGCGACGGCAGCGCGTCGTGCCCGCCGGCGTGCCACGCGGCCACGTCGCCGGGGGTCGGGGCCCGCTGGCCGCCCGGGGGCGTTGGCACCGGGCCGGTGTCAGGGGCCGGAGGTTCGCGGACCGGGTCGGTCTGGCGCGGGCCGAACAGGTCGGCGGGTGTGGGCGGGGAGTCGTCGGCCGAGGGCGGCGTGGTCTCGACAAGCTCGATCAGCGGGAGCCGGGAGGTCACCACAGGCGCGGCCGGCGGGAGGTGGCGGGTCTCGACAGGCTCGACCAGCGAGGAGCGAGGGGTCTCGACAGGCTCGATCGGCAGCGGGGGCGGCAGCTCCAGCCAGGGCGGCCCGTCGTCCAGGAGCGCTATCGCGGGGACCGGCTCGTCCTCGGTCTCGTCGACGTCGTCGAGCCGTAGTGCCAGGCCGTCGAGCGGTGCGGGCACCCGGCGGGCCGCCACGACCTCGCCGGGTGTGAAGAGGTCGCTCAGCAGGTCCAGGTCGTTGCCGGTGATCTCCGCGCGGCGCACGCGCACGACGACGCCGGGCGCCAGCGCTATCCGTACCGCGTCGTGCTCGACGACCTCTACCCGGCCGAGCACCACGTGACCTACCCGGTAGGTGGCGTTGACCACCCGGCGCAGCGCGTCGGCGTCGGGCAGCATGCCGCGGATGTCGAGGAGGCGGCGCGCCGGGTCGAGGACTCCGGTGACCCGCATGCCCGGCGCGAGCACCCGCGCCAGCGCGACGTCGGAGAAGACGAGCTCCTCCGCGACGGTGGCCTGGCCGCCGTCGTCGGTGCTGATCAGGGCGCGTGTGCCGAGGACGCCCAGCAC
>NZ_JBHXBG010000193.1:0-10036 GCF_042726755.1 Promicromonospora sp. NPDC060271
CCCACCCCCTATTCGCGTTGGTGGGGTGGGCGGGGTTTTTTTCACCCCCCCCGGCGGGGCGCCCCCCCGGGGCCCCCCCACCACCTGACGTTCTACCGATCACCCTGCCCGGCGCCTCAGCGGCGGCGGACCTCCAGGGCGGCGCTCGCCTCCGAAGCCGTCAGGTCGTCCGTGCCCTCGTACCGCGCCGTCACCGTGTACGCACCCGGCCGCAGCAGCGGGGGCACGAGCACCTCGCCGCGGCCGTCCCGCAGCCGCACCGTCCGCTCGTACGGGTGCCGGTCACCCTCGCGGCCGACGGTCACGGTGACCCGCCCCGACGGCGTCACGTCCTTCGCGGACACCGCGACCTTCACCCGGAACGGCTCCAGCGGCCGCACCGAGCCGGGCGCCTCGATCCGCGTGCTGGTCGCCGTGGGCAGCAGGTCGTCCGGCACGAGCGCGCCGACCGGCGTGCGGTGCACCCCGCCCTCGTCTGCGCCCGCGTAGACCCACGCACCGTCCGGGCTCACGGCCAGGGAGCGCACCGACATGGCCGTCAGGCCGCTCGACGCGGAGGCCCACGTGGTTCCGCCGTCGGCCGAGACGAGCACCCCGGCGCCGTTGGCCGCCAGCCCGTACGGCCTCCACCGTGCGGCGCCCGCGACCAGGAGGTCCGTCCCGGCGGCGGGCCCGTCCGGCACCTCGACGGCCACGAACGTGTCGACCGCGGCGGACGTGTTCGGCACCTCGGCGGCCCGGAACGACTCGCCGCCGTCCGTGCTCACCCGGATGCCCGGCACCTCGCCGACCACCACGTGGTCCGTGTCCTCCGGGTCGACCCAGACGGACCGGGCCTCGTCCCGCGTCAGCCGGGTGAGCGTCCGGCCCAGGTCGTCCGAGCGGTACAGGCCGGCAGACGTCGCCAGCCAGAGCCGCTCTTCGTCCACCGGGTCCATCACCACCTGCTGGATCAGCAGGCCGTGGTCGTAGCTGGTCCACGTCTCGAACCCGTCGCGCGACACCATGAGGCCCGAGTCGACCATCGACGTGTAGCCCACCGCCACCGTGTCCTTCCCCGGTGCGGGCCCCTGGTGCGGGGACACCGCCAGCGCCGTCGGGCTGAAGCCCCCGGTGGGGCCGACCTGCGCGAGGTCGGCGTCGGACTCGCCGGCGCCCGCCGTGAGGATGCGGCCGCCGCCGAACGCGTTGGTGCCGACGGCCCACACGTCGCGGTCGCCGAGCGGGGACTGGGTCACGTGCGTGAGCTGCCGCCCGACGACGCCCTCCGCGCCGATCGAGCCCCAGTCCTGCGCGCCGGGGTCCAGCTCGGTCAGCGCCTGCTGGTGCAGGCCCTCGTAGTCGACCGCCCGGACGACGGGCTCGCCGTCGCCGTCGAACCCGGCGTGCACGGCGGAGATGTCACTGCCGGACACCCCGGCCTTGGTCCACTCCTCGCCGTCGTCGGTCGTGTAGTACCCGGCGCCCTCCATCGACATGACGACCTGGCCGGCCCCGGCTCCGGGCCAGTGGTCGACGTCGGAGGCGAGCGGGCCCTGCACGGGCAGCGGGTGGGTCCGCCACGTCGCGCCCATGTCGTCGCTCGTGCTGTAGGACGACAGGCCCGACGCGTACACGGTGCCGTCGGTCAGCGTGGTGACGGTGACGTACGACTGGCCGGTATCGGCGCCCTCCGTCCAGGTGGCCCCCGAGTCGCTCGAGGTCAGCGAGACGCCGTCACCGCGGATCAGCACCGCGGAGGCGCCGTCGGCCGCCACTCCCTGGGGCCGGTCGACGTAGTCGGTCGTGACGTACGGCTGCGTGACCTCGCTGCCGCCGGCCAGCACGTCGGCGATCCGGTACACGCCGTCGTAGGTGGCGATCAGCAGGTCGTCGCCCGCGAAGGCCGCGTTGTAGACGAGGCTGCCCCAGGTGGGGGCGACGCGGCGCCACCGCTGCCCGCCGTCCTGGCTGAGGTAGAGGCCGTCGTCGGTGACGGCGGCGAGCGCGTCACCTTCGGCGACGAGCTCACGGACCGCGACGTCCGGGAACGGCAGGACCGTCCACGTGGCCCCGGCGTCCGGCGTGTGCACGATGCGGCCGGAGTAGCTCGGGTCGAGGACGACCCGGCCGGAGGCGCCGTTGAGCGCGACGTAGAACCCGCCGGGTGTCGCCGTGTCGGCCACGGGGATGCCCCAGCCGTCGGCGACCGGCATGCTGCGCACCCGCTCCCAGGTGGCGCCGTGGTCCGTCGTGACGAACGGGTGCACGCCGGTCGACGTCATCGCGAGGCCCGTGCCCGGCGCCGTCGGCGACGTGGCCAGCTCGCGCGCCGCGCCCGAGAGGCCTACCTGCTCCCAAGCGCCCGGCTGGTCGGTGCCCTCGGACTGCACGCCGCCCGAACCGGTGAGGGTGCGGCCGGCGACCGTTGCCCGGGCGTCGAGCCGGTAGCTGCCCGGCTCGTCGAGCGGCACCGCGCCGCGGAACCAGCCGGGGCTGGAGCCGACGGCGGTCAGTGCCGCGGTGTACACGTCGCCCGAGGGTGCGGTGGCGCGCACGGTCGGCGCCGCCTCTGGCGCCATCGGCGCGTGCACGAAGACCTCGGTGCTCCCGGTGGCCAGCGACGGGGAGGCCTGGACCTGCAGCGGGCGCACGTACGCCGCGTACGGCACGCGCACGGTGCTGCCGTCGGAGACCGTGCCGACGACGACGCCGGAGGTCTCGGTGTCGACGGCGCCGGCCTCCGGGGATGCGGTGTCCGGCGTGACGGTGAGGTCGACCGAGGCGCTGCGGCCGGCGGGGATCTTGACCTGTCGAGCGGACAGCGTGGCCTTGCCGGTGCTCGTGGCGGCGGGCTTCGCCGCCAGCCGCACGGTCACCGACTTCTTGCCGGTGTTGTGCAGGACCACGGTGCTGGTGCGGGCCGGCTTCGTCCCCATGTCCGCCAGCCCGAGCGAGACGGCGTCGGGGGAGGCCGTGACCCGCTGGTCGACGGCGGCGGCCACGTCCAGCTTGCCTGCGCCCTGGGCGGATGGCGACGCGTCGGTGTCGTCGGACCCGAGCTCCTGCGCGCTGCCGATGAGGGTCGCGCGCAGCTGCGCCCCGGACTGCTCGGGACGCGCCTGGGCCAGGAGCGCGGCGGCGCCGGCGACGTGCGGCGCGGCCATCGAGGTCCCGGACATCCGGTACTGGTCGCCGTCCACGCCGAACTCGGCGGGGATGTCGGACATGATCTCGAAGCCTGGCGCCACGATCTCGGGCTTGAGCGTCATCGCGTCGCTCGGGCCGCGCGAGCTGAAGCCGGTGATCGTGTCGGTCCGGTCGACCGAGCCGATGGTGCCGCGTGCCGTGCCGGCCAGCACCTCCTTCTTGAACGTCTGGTACTGGGCCGAGCTGATGTTCATCATGACGAGGGACTCGCGGCGCAGGTCGAAGCCGCCGCCCGCCAGGATCTCGGCGGAGCGCTGGGGATCGCCGCCGTCGTCCCCCGCCGGGTCGGTGGGGCTCGGCGTGTACAGGAGCGCGCCGGCGGCGCCGTGCTCCTCGGCGAGCTGCGCCTGCAGCAGGTGCGGCGCCAGGACCTCGCCCAGCGAGTCGACGGTCAGGCTGTTCATGACGACGATCGCGCCGCGCACGTCGCCCGCCCGCTCGTAGTCCTCGTCGTCGAAGCCGTCGCCGACGTCGACGAGCCGGGCCTTGATGCCCCCGGCGGGCGGGTTCGCCGACAGCGGGAACCGGGTCACGTCCAGGGGCCGGCGCTCGCCGCCTCGTTTGGCCGGGGCGAGCGTGAGGGTCGGGTCGGCCACGCCGGTCACGCTCGCGCCGACGGCGATGACACCCTCGGCCGCGGCCGGCGAGCTGACGCTCTGGTCGTACGGCCCGGAGTTGCCCGCCGCGGCCACGACCACCACACCCTGCCGGACGGCGGCGGTGGACGCCCTGCCGAGCGGGTCGGTGCCGTCGCCCGGCGTGCCGAGGCTCATGTTCACGACGTCGGCCGGGGCGACCCCCAGCGGGTCCACCGCGGCGTCGAGCGCGAGCAGCAGGTCCTCGGTGGTGCCGCTGCCGTTCGCGTCCATGGCCTTCCACGCGGTGAGCGTCACGTCGGGCGCCATGCCGGTGAGGTTGTCCCCGCCCGCACCGACGATGCCCGCCACGTGCGTGCCGTGCATGTGGTCGTCCATCGGGTCGGCGTCGTCGCCCACGAAGTCGTACCCGTCCACGACGCGGTGGCCCGGGCCGAACCCGGCCCCGAGGTCGGGCAGCGTGTAGTCGATGCCCGTGTCGATGATCGCGACGGTGCGGCCGTCGCCCCTGACGTGGGTGCCGTCGGCGTCGGTGCGCTCCCAGACCTGCGGCGCGCCTGTTGCGGGGATGTTGGCCTCGCCGAGGAGGCGGACGGGCGCGGACTCGGTGACGCGCGCGACGCCGGGCGCCGCCCGCAGCTCGGACAGGTCCGCCGGGTCGACGGTCGCGACCAGGGCGTCGAGCGTGCCGGTGACCGCCCGGGTGTCGTCGAGCTCCACGTCGTTGCGGACGGCCCACGAGGTGACGCCGCCCTGGGCGTCCTCGACGCTCTCGACGGCTGCCCGGTACTCGGCGGCGAAGGCGCTGCGCGCCCTGGCCGAGCCCGTGCCGGTACGCGCGGCGGCGACCTTCTCGGCACCGACCACCTCGGCGGCGCTCGGTGCGTCGAGCTCGATGATCACCCGGACCGGGTCGCTCGGGGAGACGGGATCCGGGGCGGCGACGGCGGCGCCCGGCGACAGGACCACTGAGGCAGCGACGAGGGTACCCGTGACGAGAGCACCCCGGCGGCGGCCGGAGGACGGAGGTTGCATAGGGGTTGTCTAACCGCCGTCGTACCGGTTCGGCAATGGTGGTAATGGCCGGTTCCGGCCACTGGCCGGTACCGGCCGCGAGTGTTTACACGGCTGTCACGCAAGGGCCGCCGGTCAGATCCAGCCGCGGCGGACCGCCTGCGCCCCGGCCTGGAAGCGGTTCGCCGCACCGAGACGGCGCAGCAGGTCCGCGCTGCGCCGGCGCAGCGTCCGCTCCGACAGCCCGAGCTCGCGCGCGATCGTCTCGTCCTTCGCACCCGAGCCGAGCAGGGCGAGCAGCGCCCGGTCGTCCTTGCCCGGACCGCGGTCCGGGGTGGCCGCACCCTCGAGGCTGTCGGTCTCCGGAACCTCTATCGAGTCGGCCCACACGGCCTCGAAGGCGGCACAGAGCAGGTCGACCAGCGGCCCGCCCTCGACGACGATCGCCGTCGGCCGGTGCGGGTCGAGCGTCGAGCTGACGAGCGCCGTCCGCCGGTCGGCGATGGCCAGCTTGGTCGGCAGGGTCCGCGCGATACGGGCCCGCTCGCCCTTGCTCGCCGCGTAGCGCATCTCGGCCCAGGCGCCCGGCCGCTCCAGCACCTCCGCGGCGTACACCGCGCGCCACAGCACGCCGCGCTCCAGGACGAGCGGTTCGACCGGGTTCTCGCCCGCCAGCACGTAGGGCGGCCGGTCGAACGCCATGAACTCGCCGGTCACCTCGTGCTCCAGGCGGGTGTACCAGGCACCGATCAGCGCCGGGTCGTCGATCACGTGCACACCGGCGCCGGACCCACCCGCGTCGGCGGTCTGCTCGAACAGGTCGGCGAGCTCCGGGATCGCGGCGCGCACCCGGTCGAGATGGGACTCCGTGCGCTCCGTCAGGGCACGCAGGGCGATCCGCGGGTCGACGGCGGTGTACTCGCCCTCGCCGCCGCTCGTGCGGTTGATGAGCCCGGCCGCCCGCAGCCGGGCCAGCATGCCTGCTGCGTCGGTCCCCTCCAGCGGGACGTCGCGGACGACGTCGTCCACCCGGACCGTGCCCTGGGCGAGCACGTAGCGGTAGACGAGCCTGGTGTCGTCGTCGATTCCCACGGCATCGAACCCGGCATCGAACCCGGCACCGGACCCGCTGTCGGGTTCGCCGCCGGTGGCCTGCGCTGTCATGGGTCCAAGGGTAGGCCGCCGCGGCCGGGGATCAGGTGTCGCGCAGCAGCCGGCGAGTCAGGGCAGCCGCAACGAGCAGGAGCAGCGCGCCGCTCAGCACGACGAGCCGGAAGCCGTCGACGAAGGCGGCGCTCGCGGCCTCCAGGAGCGCGTCCGCCTGCGCCGGAGGAAGGTGTGCGGCCGTCGCCGCCGCATCGCCGATGCTCTGTGTGCCGCCGGGTGTGCCGGAGCCTGCGCCGCCTCCGGCGCCGGCCGTGCCCAGACGGTAGGCGGTGCTCGCGACGCTGCCGAACAGGGCGATACCGAGCGCTCCGCCGAGGTTCGTGGTCGTCTCGAGCGTGGCCCCGGCGGTGCCGGCGCGGTCGCGCGGGGCCGTGCTCATCGCCAGCGCCGTCGTTACCTGGTAGAGCGGCGCGAGCCCGAGGGAGTACACGACGCTCCCCGCGACGAAGGGCACGACGCCGCTGCCGGTGCCGATGAGCCCGACGGTCGCGAACCCCGCCGCCGAGACGACGAGCGCGAGCGCGAGGACGTTCGGCGCGCCGAGCCGGGCGTCCAGCCGGGGAGCCAGCAGGCCGCCGACGGCGTAGGCGACGGCGCTGGGTATGGTCCACAGCCCGGCCTCGAGCGGCGTCATGCCGAGCACCGACTGGAGATACTGGCCGATCAGCAGCTGCGTGCCGTACAGGACGGCGAACGCAAGGGCGTTGCCGGCCTGCGGGACCGTGAACGCCCGCTTTCGGAACAGGCTCGCGTCGAGGACCGGATGGGCGGTGCGCCGGATGTGCAGACCGAACCCGGTCAGCAGCGCCGCACCGCCGATCCCGCTGAGCAGCGGCACGGCGGGATCGGCCGCCGCCGCGAGCTGCTTGACCGCGTAGACCGTCGTGAGGATGCCCGCGATGCCCAGCGCGACGCCGACGACGTCCGTGCGCCGCGCCGTCGTGCTGCGGTGCTCCGGGAGCAGCAGGGGACCGAGGACCAGCAGTGCGACCATGGCCGGTGGCGTCACGGCGAACACGGCCCGCCAGTCGACGGCCGCGATCAGGAACCCGCCGATCACCGGCCCCAGGATGCCGCCGACGGCGAACCCGGCGGTCCAGATCCCGAGCGCGGCGGCCCGCTGCCTCGGCACCCGGAACATCGAGCGGATGAGCGCGATCGCCGACGGCGCGATCATCGCGGCGCCGACCCCGATCAGCCCGCGCCAGGCGATGAGCGCCAGGGACGACGGCGCGAAGGCCGCGCCGACGGAGGCGGCGCCGAAGACGGCCGCGCCGATCAGGAGCATCCGCCGCCGTCCGAACCGGTCCGCGAGGGCCCCCATGGGCAGCAGCAGGCTGGCCACGAGGAAGACGTAGACGTCGGAGATCCAGAGCAGCTCGCCCGCGGTGGGTCTCAGCTCGGCGGCGAGTTCCGGCATCGCGAGGTTGAGCAGGTTGGAGTTGACCGAGATGAGCGTGCACGGCAGGACCAGCAGCGCCAGCCCCACCCAGTCACGCGGACGTGCGCTCGGCTCGACCCTCGCCGCTTCGCTCACCCCGCCATCATGGGGCGACCCACTGACACGGTCAAAGCGGACAGGGTCAAAGCGGACAGGGTCGAGGCGGTCGCCCGGTGCGGTTGCTGTTACAGCCGGATCCGCATGCCGAGACTCGGGGCGGCGTCGACGAAGCCGAGGCTCTCGTAGAGCCGCCGCCCCGGAGGGTCGGCGAGCAGGGTCACGTACGGGTCGGCGGGTGCCTTGGCACGGATCTCGTCGAGGAGACGGTCCATCACCATCCGGCCGAGCCCCTGGCGCTGGAACTCCGGCAGCGTCGCGATGTCGGCGATGTGGAAGTACCAGCCGCCGTCGCCGAGGATCCGGCCCATCGCGACGGCTCGGCCGGGGTCGGCGTCGGTCCGGACGTGGCAGAAGTACCAGCTGCCGGTCAGGGCCGGCGCGCCCTGCTCGGGCGTCTTCGGCGACAGCCCGGAGGCCGAACGCAGCTCGAGGTACTCGTCGAGCGAGGGCGGCTCATCCACAAGTCGATACACGCCCAGATCATCACACGGCCGCCCCGCGGTCCCCGCAGCGGGTGATCGGCAAAAGGTCAGGTGATCGGTATTCCGAGGAACCGATCACCTGACCTTTTACCGATCACGCACGACTGGGACGGGTGCGCGGCCGGGTCAGCCCTTGACCGAGCCCGACATCAGGCCGCCCACGAAGTACTTGCCCAGCACGATGTAGACCAGCAGCGTGGGCAGCGACGCGAACAGCGCACCCGCCATCGAGACGCCGTAGTTCTGCAGCAGCGCACCGTTGGCCAGGTTGTTCAGGGCGACGGTGACCGGGCCGTTCTGGGACGACGAGAAGAACACCGCGAAGAGGAAGTCGTTCCACGCCGAGGTGAACTGCCAGATGAGCACCACGACGAAGCTCGGGACCGAGATCGGCAGGACGATCGACCAGTACGTGCGCAGCATGCCCGCGCCGTCGACCCGCCCGGCCTCGATGAGCTCGTGCGGCACCGTCGTGTAGTAGTTGCGGAAGATCAGCGTGGTGATCGGGATGCCGTAGACGACGTGCAGCATGATCAGCGTCGGCACGCCCGTCGGCACGCCGAGGTCCAGGACGAGCTGGTTCAGCGGGATCATCACCGCCTGGTAGGGGATGAACATCCCGAACAGGATCAGCGTGAAGACGATGTCCGCGCCGCGGAAGCTCCACCGGGCCAGCACGAACCCGTTCAGCGACCCCAGGAACGCCGAGATGATCGAGCTCGGCACCACTATCGCGAGGCTGCGCATGATCGCGGGGGACAGCGCGGTCCACGCCGTGGCCCAGTTGTCGAGCGTCCAGAGCTGGGGCAGTGCCCAGGCGCGGCTCGGGTCGGCGTCGCCCGTGCCCTTGAAGCTGGTCACCAGCAGCACGTACACCGGGATGAGGACCACGACCAGGAAGAAGACGAGGCCTGCGTACTTCAGCGTGCGGGTCAGGGAGTAGCGGCTCGTGCTGACCCGCGGCGGGGGCCCGCTGGGGGCCGGGCGCGGGCTGGCGAGCACGTTGGTCGCGGCGGTCATCGCTTCTCCTCGCGGTTCGTGCGGATCAGGTACGGCACGATGACGAGCGCGACGATGATCAGCAGGATCGAGCCGACGGCGGCGGCGTTCGCGTAGTCGAAGCTCGACTTGAACACGAACATGTCGACGGCGGGAACCTTGGTCTGGTAGTTGGCCGGCTTGGAGATCGACATGATGAGGTCGAACGCCTTGAGCGACATGTGGCCGATGATGATCAGCGCGGACAGCGCGACCGGCGAGAGCTGCGGGAACAGGACGTGCCGGTACAGCTTCCACTCGCTGGCGCCGTCCATCCGGGCGGCCTCGCGCAGCTCCTCGGGGATGCCGCGGAACCCGGCGAGGAACAGGGCCATCACGTAGCCGGAGAGCTGCCAGATCGCGGGGATGGCGATGGCGACGATGCCGAACGTGACGTTGTTCCACCAGTTGTTCTGCAGCGCGTCGAGCCCGACGATCTGGAACAGGCGGTTCAGGCCCGAGGCCTGCTCGTCCTGGTTGGAGTTGAGCAGCCAGCGCCACACCACACCCGAGGCGACGAACGAGACCGCCATCGGGAAGAGGTACACCGAGCGGAACAGCCCCTCGCCCTTGACCGGCTTGTCGAGCATCCACGCCCACAGGAAGCCCATGACCATGGTCCCGGCCAGGAACACGACCGTGTACAGGACGAGGTTCATCAGCGAGTGCTGGAAGTCCTCGCTGGCCAGCAGGTCGAGGTAGTTCGTGAACCACACGAGGGCGGTGGGCTTCTGCCCCGTGGCCTGCGCCGCGGTGTGGTTGTCCGTCAGCGACGTCGTGAAGTTGGCCGCGATCAGCCCGTAGACGAAGACGCCGACGAGGATCAGGGACGGGGCGAGCAGGAGGAGCGGTGGCCCGAGTCGCCGCAGCTTGTTGATCATGGAGGTACCCCGGATGGATGGGCGAGATGGATGGGCGAGATGGTGGGCGCAGCCGCGCGGCGGGGGGGAGCCCCCCCGGCGCGCCCCCGAACGCGGGGCGCCGCCCAG
>NZ_JBHXBG010000194.1:0-9992 GCF_042726755.1 Promicromonospora sp. NPDC060271
AGTCTGACCCGGGGACTGGCAGCAACTGCATGGTCAACTCCGTGCGGCCTCAGCCCTCCGCGGGCGCGCCCGCCTCGTAGTCGGCGGACAGCGTGACGTCGACGTCGATGTCCCTGGGCTGGAGCTCGACCTGCGCGCCGCCGTCGGAGTCGGCCATCATCCCCGCGCGCATCGCGTACATCGGGGTGTGCCCGCCGCCGTTACCACCGCCGCGCAGGCCCGCCTCGAAGATCGCGACGGGTGCGACCGGGCCGAGGCCCAGGGCGTCCGCGTACGACTGCGCGCGGACCGCCGTCTCCTCGGCGGCCTCGATCCGGGCCTCGGCCAGGAGGGCCTTGCGGGTCTCGTCGGTCAGGTTCCAGGTGATCCGGTCGATCTCGACGCCGTCGACGTCCATGACGTCGGCGAGCCAGGTCGACAGCACCTCGAAGTCGCGGAACGTGACCGACAGCCGCGCCGAGGCACGGAACCGGCGGATCCGCTGCTTGCCGCCCGACTGGGAGCTCTTGACCCGGTCGTCGTAGACGTACGAGTGCACCGAGTCCGCGTCCCACCGCTCGGCGGCGCCCGTCGAGACGTGCGCCTTGACCTGCTCCACGAGGATGGTGTGGGTCCTGGCCACCTGCTCCACGACGTCGTTGCGGAGGGTGCCCGAGAACGCGACGTGCAGGTTGACGGTGCCCCGCTCCGCGGGATGGGTGCGGGTGGCCTGACCTTCGACGGCGATGCGAGTCATACGCGGAGTCTGCCGACTGATCCGCCCCCTGCGCCACCCGTCACCCGTCACCCGTCAGCCGATGGTGCCCTTGCCCACCGCTCCACGGACCAGGGTGGGCTCAAGCCCGCAGAACTCCCCGTACCGCGCGGCCTCTGCCTCGATCGCG
Source organism: Promicromonospora sp. NPDC060271 (assembly GCF_042726755.1). Taxonomy (NCBI): domain Bacteria; kingdom Bacillati; phylum Actinomycetota; class Actinomycetes; order Micrococcales; family Promicromonosporaceae; genus Promicromonospora; species Promicromonospora sp. NPDC060271. The sequence goes on from NZ_JBHXBG010000194.1 coordinate 885, forward strand.
GCCCAGACCCTCGGGGCCGGCTCCTCGGTCAGCTCGACCGTGATCTCCACGCGCTGCGCCTTCAGCACCCGGGACCAGCCGCCGGCGATCATCCCGTCAACGGTCACGAGCCCCATGTACAGCCAGCGGCTCGGCATGTCCTCCTGGGTCAGCGGGGGCCAGCCTTTGAAGTCGTGGCAGAAGAGCTCGTCGAACACCGACAGCAGGCGGACCGTGCCCTCCGGGGCGGGCTCCGGCAGGTCACCGTCGGTCCAGAGGGTCATGCCCGCCAGCTCGTGGCGGGTCAGCCCCGCATCGGCCACCGCCGCGCGAGCCGCCGTCTTGGTGAGCGTGGCCCACCAGGCGGCGTCCTCGGCGCGGCACGGGCCGTGCCCGCGCACGTACGCGCGCACCAGGTGGATACGCGCCTCGTCCTCGTCCCAGGCCTTCTGCTCGGGGAGCAGCCGGTAGGTGGCCTGCTTGCCCCGCATGGGGCCGCTCGCGACAAGCAGGTCGAGCTCGGCGTGCATCATGATCTGGCCCAGGTGCCAGCCGTCCACCGGCGCGCCCTCCGCCTCGGCGAGCGCCACGCCGATCTCCTTGCGGGTCAGCGGGCCGTTCGCCAGCGCCTCGGCGACCACCGCGTGCCGGCGGGGGAGCAGCGAGTGGTCGAAGTCGCGCGGCCGCTCCGCCGACAGCATCGCCCGGCGCACCCGGGGTGCCGTGACGGTCATCAGGGGCGCGAGGTCGTCCGGGACGACGTAGTGCCAGGTGGGGCGCAGGACGTGCGTGCGAAGGATCGACCCGTCGGCCAGTGCGGCCTGCACCTCGGCGAGCGTGGCCGGTGTCGCCAGCCGCTGCGCCACGCCCCACGCGGAGGAGTGCAGCTCCTGCGACTGGACGGCGCCCAGCCGGGCGACGATGCCGGGGACGCCGTCCGCGTCGTCGGGCGGACGCAGCGTGCCCAGACCCCCCGAGGTGAGCCGGGCGCGCTGGATCTCGCGGATGTCAGACGTAGTAGGCATCGTCGCCACCATGGCCGGCCGCGCGGGCGCGGCGATGCTTCACCAGGCTCCGGATCAGCAGGATCGCACCGATCACGAACAGGATCATCACGGGGATGATCGCGAGCGGGGCGAGGACGGACAGGAAGCCGAGGCCGATGCTCGTGACGTCCTCCGCCGCGCTGACCACCGGAGCGGCGGTGCCACCGGAGACGGTGTTGGCCACGACCCGGCCCCCGGCCTTCGCGGCATGCGTGCCGAGCGCCAGGACGATGCCAGAGACGATCGGGATCCACTGGCCAGACTGCACGAACGCGCTCGGGTCCGTGACCGTGGCCGTCTCCGACATGGAACCGGCACCGAAGGCGATACCACCGGCGGTGGGCCGGACGACCGTCTGCACCACGTCGTTGATGGAGTCCAGCACGGGGATCTTGTCCGCGACGAACTCCAGCACCAGGAGGACGGTCAGGATCACGAGGACCCAGGGGTTCTCCAGCCACGCCCAGCTGCTCGGCAGCGTCACGAGGTCCGTGAAGCGCGAGAGCACGCCGAGGAAGATGAGGGGGATCCAGGCGTTGAGGCCCGCCGACAGGGCGAGTCCGGTTCCGGTGGCAAGTTCGAGCATGACTCGAAGTGTTCCACGGCACACTGACACTCCGGGGCTTGAACGTGTCCGGTGTGCCCGATCTGTTATCAGAGTGCAGCACGGGGCGGCAGACCCGGCCGGGCCCATCACGGATGGACACGCGTAACACCTGGAATGTGCGCGCCCCGCGTGGAAGAGTTGCTGCCCTCACCGCACCGGTGCGCTGCCCAGGAGGCACTTTGATGGTCTGGACGATCTTCGCCGTGGCGTCGGTGGTGCTGCTGGGGCTCTCGGCGGGCGTGTTCTACGGGTTCTCGTCGTTCGTCATGAGCGGCCTCGCCCGTGCCTCGGACGACGCCGCCGGAGCCGGCATGAGCGGCATCAACGAGACGGCGCTCCTGCCCCCGTTCATGAGCGTCTTCTTCGGCGCGCTCCTCGTCCCGGCGGGTACCGGCATCTGGGGCCTGGTCGACGGGCGCGACGGCGGCGCGTGGGTCCTCGCGGGCGCGGCCGTCTACCTGGTGGGCACCTTCGGCGTCACCATGGCCCTGAACGTGCCCCTCAACAACCGGCTCCTCGCCGCCCACGACAAGGGCACCGAGTGGCGCGCCTACCGGCGGCCGTGGACCGCGTGGAACCACGTGCGCACGTTCGCGGGCGTCGTTGCGACGGTGCTCGCGGCGGTCGGCCTGCTCTGACCGGTCGGCCTCCGGCGGGGGCGTCGGGGACAATCGAGCACATGCCCGCCATCGACTTCCACCGCACCCTGCCCGGATACCGGCCGACACCCTTGCGGGAGGTGCCGGCGCTCGCGGCGGAGCTCGGCGTCGGACGGCTGCTCGTGAAGGAGGAGTCGAGCCGGCTCGGGCTGCCGTCGTTCAAGGTGCTCGGCGCCTCCTACGCGACGGCGCGTGCCCTGGGCGAGCGGTTCGGGCTGCCGGCGGGCACCCTGGACGCGGTGCGCTCCGCCGTCCGAGGCAGCGCCGTCCGGCTGTACGCGGCGACGGACGGCAACCACGGCCGCGCCGTCGCGCACATGGCGGCCCTCGTCGGTGCCGCAGCGACCATCTACTACCCGCCGGGTATCACCGAGGCCGCCAAGAAGGCGATCGGCGCGGAGGGCGCGCAGGTGGTCGAGGTGGACGGAACGTACGACGACGTGGTGGCCCGCGCGGCCGCCGACGCGCAGGCCGACCCGGACGCGGTGCTGGTGCAGGACACCTCCTGGCCCGGGTACACGGCGGTCCCGCAGTGGATCGTCGACGGCTACTCCACGCTGTGCCTCGAGACCGACGACCAGCTCGCCGACCTCGGCGTCGCCGGGCCTGACCTGGTGATAATGCCGGTAGGCGTCGGCTCATTCGCGCAGGCGGTGGTGAGTCACTACCGCGGAACGGGGTCCGACGGCGGCACGCTGCTCGCCGTCGAGCCCGACCGCGCCGCCGGGCTGGTCGCATCGCTGCGCGCGGGCAAGCCGGTCACGGTTCCGCCCGGCGAGACGATCATGACCGGCCTCAACTGCGGCACCGTCTCGGCGCTCGCCTGGCCGGTGCTGCGGGACGGGCTGGACGGCGCGGTCACCGTCTCCGACGACCAGGCGGCCGCCGCCGTCGACGACCTGGCGCGGCTCGGCGTCGACTCCGGACCCTGCGGCGCGGCGACCCTCGCGGCGGCTCGCCTGGTGCTGGGCCGGTCCGGCTGGCGCGAGGCCATCGGCCTGCGGCCCGACGCCGTGGTGCTGCTCCTGTCGACGGAGGGCAGGGCGGCGAACCCCGTCCCCGAGGGCCGGGTCTGACCCGGTCCACCCCGACGTCACTGCCAGATCGCTGCCAGGAGTGCTCGTGCCCGTTTCCCTTCCCGCCGCCCTCGACCGGGTCCTGCCGCTGCTGCGCTGCCCGTCCTGCGGCGCCGAGCTGGCGCCCGCCGACGGTGCGCTGCGCTGCCCGCGACGCCACAGCTTCGACCTCGCCCGGCACGGGTACGTCGGCCTGCTGACCGGCGCTCGTGCGACCAGCGGGGACGACGGGCCGATGGCGCGGGCCCGGCGGGACTTCCTGGCTGCCGGGCGGTACGCGCCGGTCCGTGACGCGGTCGCCGAGCTCGCGGCCGAGGCGGATCTCTCCGGTCGCCCGGGACGCCAGGCGGGGCCCGCCACCGTGGTCGACGTCGGCTGCGGAACCGGCTACTACCTCGCGGGAGTGCTCGACGCGCTGCCCGACGCCGTCGGCCTGGGCCTGGACACCTCGGCCCACGCGTTGCGTGTGGCGGCCAGGGCGCACGAGCGGGCCGCGGCGGCGACGTGGGACGTCTTCCGGCCGTTCCCGATCGCGTCCGAGCAGGTCGACGTGGTGCTCGACGTGTTCGCGCCGCGCAACCCGGCCGAGTTCCACCGGGTGCTGCGTCCGGGCGGTGTCCTGGTCGTGGTGCGGCCCTTCGGCGGGCACCTGGCGGAGCTGCGCAGCCAGGTCACGCAGATGGTGACGGTGGACCCGGACAAGGAGCGACGCCTGCACCAGGCCCTGGACCCGTACCTCGAGCCCGTGCGCACGGTGGAGGTCGAGTACACGACGCCGCTGACCCGGCAGGAGGCGGTCGACCTGGTGCTGATGACGCCGAGCGCGCGCCACGTCACGGAGGCGGAGCTGGCCGACGACGGCGGGCTGCCCCAGGAGGTCACGGTGTCGGTGCTGGCGACGGCCTACCGGCGGCGGTGACGTGGTGTGCTTCGTCGTCGGTAGCTCACGGGCGGGTCTCGTCGACGCTGGACGAGGGGAACGGCGACGGTGACCCGTCGCAGCCGTCCGGTGGCAGGGAGTCGGACGGTCTCCCCGGCCGTTCCGGCACCGGTGTCGCCCGGGATGTCGGCGGTGCTGACGCGCACTCGCTCGGGCCGAGGGACGGTTCGGTGCTCGGGGTGCTCGGGGTGCTCGGGGTGCTCGGGGTGCTCGGGGTGCTCGGGGTGCTCGCCGGCCTGCTGGGGGTGGGCGAGGGCACGAGCGAGGCCGGGGCGCCTGGCAGGGCCCCGCCCGGCTCGGGCCACAGCAGAGCTGTGCCGATCCCCGCTCCGCCGAGCAGGGCCACGGCGGCCGCGAGCGCCCACACCGCGGAGCTGCGGTGGGGGAGCGCCGGCCGCTGTCCGTACCTGAGGATCTCCACGCCGGACGACGAGGTGTCGTCGGGCTCCGGTCGTGCGATGGGACGGGACCGGGCGCGCACCAGCGCGTCCGAACGTGTTCGGGTCAGGTCCAGCTCGGGGTCGACCTGGCTCAAGGCGCGCCGTGCGCGGGTCAGGGTGTCTTCCGTCTTTCTCATCAGGTCTCCTGACCTTCGGTCACGGTGCGGTAGGCGGCACGCAGCCGACGTCGTGCCCGGTACACGCGGGTGGCGGCGGACGCCGTCGTGCAGCCGAGCACGTGGGCGATCTCGGCGGTGCTCAGCTCCGCGGCGGCCAGCAGCTCGACGACCTCGCGGTCGGCCGGGCGCAGGAGCGCCAACGCGCGGTGCAGGATGTCGAGCTCGTCCACCAGGTGGGCGTCGTCGGGGCCGGGGGCCCTGGGGTGCCGCAGCGTCCGCTCGGCGAGCGCCGTCCGACGCCGCTCGGCCCGGACCTGGTTGGCCAGCACACGCCGGGCGATGGCGAGCAGCCAGGCCCGGGGGTCGTCAGGAACCTCGCCCTTGCGCCAGGCGATCGCGAAGACCTCCGCGACGACGTCCTCCGCCTCGGCCGCGCCGAGCCGGGTCCGCGCGTACCTGTGCACCGCGCGTGCGTGGTCGGCGAACAGCGACTCGGTCTGGTCCGGCGTGAGCGGACCGGAGGAGACGTCGTGAGGCTCGGTATGGGTGGACAGGACGTCTCCCGGGGGTGCGGCAGTGGGACGGGTGCGGGCTGCTGTGGGCCTGCGAGACGGTCGGTGTCCGGGAGCGGGGTCGCCATGACACCTGGTCGGTGTCGTCCGCGTCACACGACGGCGCCGTGCCGGCGCGCGTCGCGGTGGACGCTCGCTTCGACGCCGCGTTTCGCATCACCATTCGAACGTTACGAAAGCGTGCTCGCTATGTTCGAGGAGTCGTGATGAGCGCAGACATGGTGACGCAGACCTACGTGCCCGAGGGGTCCAAGCCTGAAGCGGCAGAGGTGCTCAGCTTTCTGGCGGCTCATGCGGAGAAGCATGGGGCCGAGCCCGTCCGCCGGTTCCTGCAGGTGGTCGAGGCGCTCGCCGTGGGCGATCCTCGACGAACTGGTGCAGGTCGAGGCGGACAAGCGGGTCCGCCGAGGGTGCGACGGCGGTACTCGGTCACGCGCCTGCTCTACCGATCGCAGGGATTCTAGTCTCCCGATCGCATGACAGATGCTCTACCAATCGCAGATCGCGCCCTCTCCACGGGAAGGGCTCGTTGTCCGGCCGTGGCTCGGTCGTCGGGCGCGATGTGGCCGCAGTCAGCCTGCTGCCTTGGCGGCGGCCTTCTGCGCCTTCTTGAACGCGCGGACCTCCAGCAGCGCCTCGGCGCTGGTCACGTCCGCGATCGACCGGTGGGAGCCCTCCTCGCCGAACTCGCCCGCCGCCTCGCGCCAGCCCTCCGGCTGGACGTCGCGCTGCTTGCCGAGCAGGGCGAGGAAGATCTTGGCCTTGCGCTCCCCGTAGCCCGGCAGGGCGTTGAGCCGCTTCAGCACCTCGCGACCGGTCGGGGCTTTGCCGTCGGCGCCGGGCGCGGTCCAGATCTTCGCGGCGTCGCCGTCGTACTCCTCGACGATCGTGCGGGCGAGTTCCTGTACGCGACCTGCCATGGAGCGGCCGTACCGGTGGATCGCCGGGGGAGTGGTCGCCGTGGTCGTGAACTCGTCGGGGTCCGCCTCCGCGATGGCGTGCACGTCGAACGAGCCCATGCGGTCGCGGATCTTGGCCGGGCCCGCGAACGCATGCTCCATCGGGAATTGTTGGTCCAACAACATGCCAGTGAGGAGCGCGAACGGGTCCTCGCTCAGCAGCTGGTCCGTGTCGGGGTCGCCGGTGATCCAGAGCTGGGTAGCCATGGATCCATCTTGCATCCTGTCCGGCCCCTGAGCGGCTCGATTGACAGATAGCTTCTCAAAAGGGAAACTGTCTGTCATGTCTATGCTCGCCGTCGGCGATGCCGCGGAGCGTCTGGGCGTCTCGGCTCGCCAGGTACGGAACCTGGTTGCGCAGGGTGATCTGGTGCAGGTCGCTCGGGGGGTTCTGGACGAAGATTCGGTCGACCGCCTCCTCGCGGTACGGGGTGCTGGTGCTCACGCTCGATCCTGGTCCGAGCCGACAGCGTGGGCAGCTATCGCGATTTTGTCTCGCCTCTCGCCGCATTGGATGGGTAGTAGTCAGAGCTCCCGGCTCAAGGCGCGACTCCGCAGCATGTCGTCGACGGGACTCGTTGAGCGGGCCAGGAATCGCGCCAAGGTCGTCCGATACGTCGGGCATCCGGCGGGTGTCGAACGGGTTCGGGCGGAGATCGTCGACACCTCTGGCGCGGCAGCGGCGCTAGGGCTCGCTGCTGCGAACGTGGTTGACGGCTATGTCACCCTCGACGACCTTAACCGCATCGCTGCTCGGCATGGACTGGTGCGAGAGGCTGGGGGGCGGTTCGTGTTACGCGCGACATCGATGGATCTGTCGGTCGTTCGTGAGCTTGCTGAGACCGCAACGGTGCTGGCGGCTCTCGACCTGGCTGAGTCGCTCGATTCGCGCGAGCGCAAGGTAGGCCGCGCCACCATCGACCGGGCACTGGGGCAAGTGTGACTGACAGGCACACCTTCGACGTCGTGACGCCGCCGGGTGGATGGGGCGCTCCCTGGCCGAACGTCGCTGAGATCGAAAGCGTACTTCCGCACGAGAACTGGACCCTCGTCGGTGGTCTGATGACTCAACTGCACGCAATTAGTTCCGGTATCGACGCGATCCGGCCAACCAACGAAACACGCCAGAGGTTGTCCGTGCTGACGCGCACTCAGGGAATCAGCCGGTCCACGATCTCCAACGTGTCCGACGTGAAGTGCCCGTCGTCGCGCACCACCAGCGTCCCGCCGAGCCTGTCGAACATGGCCCGCCCCTGGTCGGCGTCGCAGCCGAACTCGTCCTCCACCGAGTTGAGGAACACCAGGTCACGGACGTGCGACCGGATCGCCTCCCAGTCGTACGAGTCCTGGAGCACCGGCTCGGCATTGTCGTTCGGCACCGTCGAGTACCCGGCAACGAGCACCGCCTGCGCCACCGTGACGTCCAGGTGTTCGAGAACCGCCAGCAGCAGGGCGGCCCCGCCCGAGTGCCCCACCAGAACGGTCTCCTCGGAGAACGTGTGCGCGGCGAGCACCCTCGGCAGGAACTCGGCGACCGGCTCCACGTTGGTCCCGGGGTGGTGCGGCGTCTCGACGTCGTACCCGCGTGCGCGCAGCCGGCCCGCGAGCCACGGGTACCAGATCCACTCCGGCCGAGCGCCGGTCCCGTGGAAGATGATCGCCCTGCGTCCCATCAGCCCTCCCGCGAAGCCGTCGACGCCTCGGGCACAACGCCGAGGTTGACCTGGTCCAGCACCGGCTCGAACCCGATCGCCGCGTACACCCGGTTCGACACCGGGTTGTCCCGGTCGGTGTAGAGGCAGACCCGGTTGCCGGCGTCGAGCACGCGCTGTGCCACCTCGGCGACCATCGCCCGGGCATACCCGCGTCCGCGGTGCTCGGCCGGCGTGTAGACGGGGCCGATCCGGACCACGCCGAACGCCGGCGGCCGCATGCCCGTCAGGTGCACCACCTCGCCGTCGACGTCCCACAGCCAGACGGTGCCCTCCTCGATCCAGCGCTCGGCGCCCTCGATCCGCAGCGGTTGGGCCTGGGGCGGACGCCCGGCCTGGGCGTCGGCCTCCGGGTGGAACTCGGCGAACCACGCGGTGACCAGGTCCAGGTCGGCAGGCGTGGCCGGACGTGCCCTGCCCGCCGGCGCCGGATCCGGCCCGATGACGCGCGTCGCCTCCCAGAGCCGGTCGGGACGGTCCTCGAACACCGTGCCGCCGGTGGACCGCAGCACCTCGTCGGTGAAGATCCGGACGGCGGGCATCGGGCCGTTCGCCGAGATCAGGGGTGGCTCGCCGGACCGCGCCGTGTGGTCGAGCGCGGTGCGGGCCAGCAGCCGCGCCGCGTCGTCGGGCAGCGCCGGGATCCATACCGTGTGCGGCGCGTGCGGCATGGTGCGCATCGACACGGCGACCACCACGTCGTCCGCGTCCCGCACGACCGCCCACCACATCGGGTGCTCCGGACGCGGTCCGCCGGGCGGGAAGGTCCGTGCGGCGCGGTGCGTCACCGACGCGACGACGCTCCAGAGCACCGGCTCGGCGGCCAGGAGGCCACCCGCAACGGCCAGGACTTCCGCCGGGTCATCGAGGAGCTCGACGCTGTGTGCGGTGGTCATGCCGGAATCCTGGCACGCGGGGGCCGCCCGATCGAGTGGTTTGGGTGAGCGCCCGCGTGGTCGGCAGAATGTCAGTTGATCGGCAGCTCGGACTACCGATCAA
>NZ_JBHXBG010000195.1:0-9945 GCF_042726755.1 Promicromonospora sp. NPDC060271
GCGAGGTAGAGCGCCTGTCCGAGTCGCCCTGAGTGTGTCAGGGGGACTCGGACAGGCGCTCTACCTCGCGGAGACGCAGTCAGCTGTCGAGGCGCGCGTCCCAGGCATTCAGGATGTCCACCATCGGGATGCCGTACACGTACGAGAAGCACCGCGTGGACACCGACGTCTTACCGCAGCTGCGCTGGTTCGAGCCGCCGTCGATCATGCCGCGGGCGTAGGCCCGCCCGTTGATGACCGCGTAGATCGGGCCGCCGCTGTCGCCGCCGCCGACCACCACGCCGCCGTCGTCCCGGCTCGCCCGGAACCCGTGACAGGTGCGCTCGCCGCAGCTCCACGCGACGTTGGTGGCGCGGACCCGGGCGCCGCAGTGCTCACCGGTCACCGCACCGGAGGCGCAGATGACCTGCCCGACGGCGGGCCGCTGCACCCCCGCGATCGGGAACCGGTAGCGCGAGCTGGCGGGCGTCGCGTTCCACGGACCGCCGAACACCGCCGCGCGTGACGTGCGTGGGCTGTCGAACGGTGCGATGGCCTGGGCGTCGATGGCCGGGGAGTGGTGCGTGACCTTGCCCAGCGGCTCGCCCGCGCCGTCGCGGACGACGGATCCCACGCCCTTGTTGCAGTGCGCGGCGCTGATGATCCGGTGCCGTCCCGCGGAGTCGACGATCGGGAAGCCGGTCGTGCAGTAGTCGGTCCCGTCCCGCGACGCCATGGCTCCGCCGGCGTGCCACGGCGCGTCGTCGTTGCGCCGCGTGGTGGAGGTGGGCCGGAACTCGGTGCTGACCGCTTCCACCCGGACCGGGACCCCCGCGGCGCGTTCGAGCTTGCCCGCGAGCCAGCTCATCCGCGCCGGGCTCGAGCCGAGCCCGACCTCGGCGACGAGGCCGGCGTGGTTCTCGGCGGGGAGGGCGGCGATCACGACGTCGGGACCCCGCAGTGCCCGCTGGCTGTCCATCAGCCGGGTGCTGGCCGCCCGCAGGTCGGCCTCGCTGAGGGCCGCCGGCTCGACGTCCACCGTCACGCCGTCGGGCGCCTGGGCCTCCAGCTCGCTGATCGACGGCGGAACCTCGCCCTTCCAGGAGACGGTCACCTTCGCGGAGCCGTAGTCGACCGCGACGCCGGCGAAGCCGGGTACCGACGCGAGCTCCGTGGCGGCGTCGGCGGCATGGTCGACGGCGGACTGGAGGGCCGCTTGTCTCTCCGGGGAAAGCTGCTCGGGTTTGCTCGACCCGGCGTGGCTGACGTCGGTGGTGGCAGCCGTCGACGGCACGGTGAGCGCGGTGGCCAAGGCCATCGTTCCGATGATGATCGCGCGCTGTACCGTGCTGCTTCGCGTCATGCTGCCGATTCCCCCTGATGGACCGAGCACCGCCGGCCGACGGTGCCGTGACATCGTTCTTCACCGGGTGAAAGGCCGCAACACGTCCCGTGATGTGCGGGGGACTCGCTGTGTACGGGTCGGTAGGCTTGACTTGCGCGATATCATCAACTCGATATCGTTTGGAGGTGGCCATCATGGAACAGATCCTCATCCGCAATCTTCCCGCCGGGACCAAGGCGGTCCTGAGCGAGCGCGCCGCCCGGCACCACCGGTCGATGGAGGCCGAGGCCCGCGCGATCATGGAGGAAGCCCTCGTCGGTGAACCGACGAGCATCGTCGACTACCTTGCCATGCCCGAGAGCGACGACATCGAGTTTGAGCCCGAGCGCCTGGGCCTGACGGCCCGCACCGCCGAGCTCTGATGTACGTCCTGGACACCAACGTCGTCTCCGCCCTGCGTCGTCCTGATCGCGAACCTGCGGTCGCGGACTGGGCGCGCACCGTCCCGCTCGTCGACCAGTACGTCACGGCACTGACCGTCGCGGAGATCGAGCGCGGCATCGTCCGCAAGGAGCAGACCGACCCCGCCCAGGCAGCGGTCCTGCGGCGATGGCTTGCGGAGCGGGTCCTGCCCGGCTTCGCCGGCCGTGTCCTGCCGTTCGACCTGGCCGCCGCGCGGATCCTTGCCCGCTACCCCGTCCCGGAGCACGCCCCGTACGACGATGCCCAGATCGCGGCAGTCGCCGAGGCCCACGGGATGACCGTGGTCACCCGGAACCTCCGCCACTTCACGCCCCTGGGCGTCCGGGTGCTCTGCCCGTGGGAGCCGGTCCCCGGAGCCTAGGGGGACGCGAGCCGTCGTCGTCCTCGCGAAACGACCCGTGCATCTCCTCGTGCGCGGTGGATCGTGCGTCACCGCAGGATAGGGCACCGGTTCGGTACCAAGGCCCTGCGAAACTATCCTCTGAGGGTGGACGACTCCCAGAAGAACCCGCGCAAGAACCGTCGCGGCACCAGCCGTGGCGCCGAGAACGCTGACCCCGCCATCCAAGAGGCGCTTAGCGCGGTCTACCGGGAGATCCTGTCCCGGCAGCCCGAGCACGACATCGACCCCACCATGGCCCGCGTACAACGCGTCCTCGAGCTCCTCGGCGACCCGCAGAAGGCGTTCCGGACCGTCCACATCACCGGGACCAACGGCAAGTCCTCCACCGCGCGCATGGTCGAGCGCCTCGTCAGGGAGCACGGCCTGCGCACCGGCCGGTTCACGTCCCCGCACCTGACCAGCGTCACCGAGCGCATCGCCGTCGACGGGGAGCCGCTCACCCAGGAGCGCTTCGTCGAGGTGTTCGAGGACGTCGCCCCCTACATCGGCGTCGCCGACCGCGAGTCCCAGGAGCAGGGCGGACCGCGCCTGAGCTTCTTCGAGGTGCTCACCGTCATGGCGTTCGCCGCGTTCGCGGACGCGCCGGTCGACGTCGCGATCATCGAGGTCGGCATGGGCGGCACGTGGGACTCCACCAACGTGGTCGACGGCGAGGTCGCCGTCATCACGCCCGTCGCCATGGACCACGAGCGCTGGCTCGGCTCCACCCTCGAGGAGATCGCCACCGAGAAGGCCGGGATCATCAAGGACGGAGCCGTCGCGGTGATCGCGGACCAGCGCGACGCCGCCCTCGAGCCCATCCTCGCGCGAGCTCAGGCCGTTGGCGCCCACCTCATCCGCGAGGGCGTCGACCTCGAGGTCGCGGACCGGCGCGTCGCCGTCGGCGGCCAGCTCGTCGACCTGCGCACGCCCGCAGGCGTCTACACCGAGATCTTCCTGCCGCTGCACGGCGCCCACCAGGCCCACAACGCGCTGCTGGCGCTCGCGGCCACCGAGGCGCTGATGAGCGGCGGCCGCGCGCTCGGCGCGGAGATCGTCGAGGCGGCGTTCGGCGACGTCGAAGCACCGGGCCGGCTCGAGGTCGTCCGGACGAGCCCCACCGTGGTGGTCGACGTCGCACACAACCCGGCCGGCGCCGAGGCCCTGGTGGACGCGCTCGAGGAGTCGTTCAACCTCGAGCACCTGGTCGCCGTGGTGGCGGTCATGGCGGACAAGGACGCCGAGGGGCTGCTGTCCGTGCTGGAGCCGACGGTCGCGGAGGTCGTGGTGACCCGGAACTCCTCCGAGCGGTCGGCGAGCCCCGAGGACCTGGCGGTGGTCGCTCGCGAGGTGTTCGGCGAGGAGCGCGTGCACCTGGCGGGCCGGCTCGACGAGGCGCTGCAGCTCGCGGCCGACCTGGCAGAGGCCAACGACGAGCACGGCGGCGGTGTGGGCACGGGCGTCCTCGTCACGGGCTCCGTGGTCACCGTCGCGGACACGCGCATCCTGGTCGGCCGCGGCTGACCACCGGTCGCGCCCACAACGAAGCGGCTTCGGTCGCACCCAGAACGAATGGGGCGAGCGCTGTACTCGCGACGACGTTCTGGTGTTACATGAACTACAGGGGACACGTGTGCGGGCCCGGCGTCAGCGCCAGGTCAACAGCCCCGCGAGGAGGCCGGAAGTGAAGAAGCTGCTGAACGATCCCGCCGATGCCGTGACCAACTCCCTGGCCGGTTTCGCGCTCGCCCACGCCGACCTGGTCCGGCTCAGCTCCTCACCGGTGTTCGTCGTGCGTGCGGGCGGCGCGGTGACCGGCAAGGTGGGCCTGGTCAGCGGCGGCGGTTCGGGGCACGAACCGCTGCACGCGGGTTTCGTCGGCGACGGCATGCTCGACGCCGCCGTGCCCGGCGCGGTGTTCACCTCTCCGACCCCGGACCAGATCCTGCCCGCGATCCAGGCCGCCGACGGCGGGGCCGGCGTGCTGACGATCGTCAAGAACTACACGGGCGACGTGCTCAACTTCGAGACGGCGGTGGAGCTCGCCGAGGCAGAGGGCGTCACGGTCGCGTCGGTGCTCGTGAACGACGACGTCGCCGTCGAGAACTCCCTCTACACCGCGGGCCGCCGCGGGGTGGCTGGGACCGTCGCCGTCGAGAAGATCGCCGGGGCCGCCGCCGACCGGGGCGCCGATCTCGCCGGGGTGACCGCCGTCGCCGAGCGCGTCATCGCGAACGTGCGGTCCATGGGGGTGGCCCTGGCCGCCCCGGTGGTGCCGCACGTGGGCCGGCACAGCTTCGACCTGGGCGACGACGAGATCGAGGTGGGCATAGGGATCCACGGCGAGCCGGGTCGCCGCCGGGTCCCGGCCGCCGACGCCGACACGGTCACGGAGATGCTGCTCACGCCCGTCGCGGACGACCTCGACCTGGCCCGGGGCGAGCGAGTGTTGCTGTTCGTCAACGGTATGGGCGGCACTCCGCTGTCCGAGCTCTACGTGGTCTATGGTCGAGCGCGGCGCCTTCTCGAGGAGCGCGGCGTCACGGTCTCCCGTTCGCTGGTGGGCAACTACGTGACGTCCCTCGAGATGCAGGGGGCATCGGTCACCGTCCTCCGGCTGGACGACGAGCTGGAGGCCCTCTGGGACGCGCCGGTGACCACCGCGGCACTTCGGTGGTAGCACCCTGGCAATGAGACTGGCGATGTGACACGAAGGGTTCCGGACATGGCGTTGGACGCGGACTGGGCCGAGCGATGGGTCCGCCGCACGGCGGACGCGATCGCGGACGCGAAGGACGAGCTCACCGAGCTCGACCGGCAGATCGGCGACGGCGACCACGGCGAGAACCTGGACCGGGGCTTCAAGGCCGTCGTCGCACGACTCGACGACGCCGGGCCGGGGCCGGCCGACGAGCGGACGGTCGGCGACGTCCTGAAGCTCGTCGCGACCACGCTGATGTCCACGGTGGGCGGCGCGGCAGGGCCCCTGTACGGCACGGCGTACCTACGGGCGGCCAAGGTGTCGGGCCGGGCGCAGATCGACCCGCCCGCGGTGGTGGCCGTGCTCGAGGCCGCGCTCGAGGGCGTGTCCTCGCGCGGCAAGGCGACGGTGGGGGAGAAGACGATGGTCGATGCCTGGCATGCGGCGGTGGACGCGGCGGAGGCCGCAGCGAACGACGGCGGTTCCGAGCTGGACGTCCTGCGGGCCGCCGCGGAGACCGCGGACAAGGCGGCGACCGGCACGATCCCGATGATCGCTACCAAGGGCAGAGCCTCCTACCTCGGTGAGCGCAGCGCGGGGCACGAGGACCCGGGCGCGCGGTCCACCGCGCTCGTGCTGGGTGCGGCGCTGGCAGCGGCCCTCTCGGGACCGACGTCGGCCGACCCCCGCAGCGCGGCATGACGGCGCGGGTCGCCCTGGTCCTCGTCTCCCACTCCGCAGAGCTCGCCCGCGGCACGGCGGAGCTCGCGGAGCAGATGGCGCCCGACGTCCTGATCCGCGGTGTGGGCGGCGGGCCCGACGGCGGGCTCGGCACCTCCCTCGACGCGGTCCAGAAGGCCCTCGGGGACGTCCTGACGGCGCTCGCGGACAGCGCGGCGGGCGGCGTCGGCGCGCTGGGCGGCACCCAGGAGGGCGGCACTCCGGAGGGCGGCACGGGCGGCGGCGTCGTGGTGCTCGGCGACCTCGGATCGTCCGTGCTCACGGTCGAGGCGGCGCTGGAGCTCGACGAGTCCCTGGCCGAGCACGTGGTGCTGGCGCGTGCGCCGTTCGTCGAGGGCGCCGTCGCCGCGGCGGTGACGGCCCACGGCGGTGCGGACCTGGCAACGGTCCTGGAGTCGGCGAACGCGTCGGTCCAGATGTTCGCAGCGGTGGAGGCGGCGCGGTCGTCCGAGGCGGGCGGTCCGCCGTCGGACGGCGCGGCGGGCGGCGAGACCGAGAGCTCGCGCACCGTCACCGTGCGCAACCCGCTCGGCCTGCACGCACGGCCGGCGGCGCTGGTCTCGCGCAAGGTGGCCGAGCTCGGCGCCACCGTGACGATCGACGGTGTGGACGCCTCCAGCGTGCTGCAGCTCATGGCGCTGGGCGCGACACAGGGCCGTGAGCTGCGCGTCGAGGCGACGGGGGAGCGGGCCGCCGAGGCGGTGGCGACGGTGGTGGAGATGATCCACGCCGGCTTCGGCGAGGTGTGACTGCCGTCTCAACTTTTTGCAGTTGATGAATTTTTGCGTGGGGTGCAAGAATTGAGCCATGGCCCCCACGACTCCTTCGCGTGCCGAAGCCGCGCCCACTGACGCCGAACCGCGCCCGGACCTGCGCGAGCTCGCCGCCGCTCTCGAGGGGACGCCCGCCGAGCAGGGCCTGCGCGAGCGGAAGAAGCGCGCCCGGCGAGCCGCTCTGATCGACGCGGCGCAGCACCTCGTCGCGCAGCACGGCCTGGACGCCGTGACCGTCGAGATGATCAGCGCCGAGGCAGGCGTGTCGGCGCGTACCTTCTTCAACTACTTCGAGTCCAAGGACGACGCCGTGCTCGGCGCTGAGGACACGGGCCTGTCGGAGGACGTCGTCCGGGCGTTCGTCGACGGCGGCCCCACCGGCCGGCTGCTCTCCGACCTGGAAGCCCTGGTCGCGTCGCTGCTGACGCCGCACGCGGAGGCGCACGCCCGGGTGCGACGGGCCATGGACCTCATGCAGCAGGAACCTCGGCTGCTCCAGCGTCACGTGATCTGGATGGACCGGCACAAGAAGCAGCTCGTCGAGCTCTTCGAGGCCCGCCGCGCCACCACGCCGTTCAGCACCGACAACGAGCTGCTGACGATGCTCGTCCTGCTCCTGATCCGGACCGCGCTCGTCGCCTGGGAGCACGCCGGGTACGCCGGCAACCCCGCGGACCACCTGCCTTCCGCCGTCGCGCAGCTCATCGACGTCGTCGCGCACGACCTCGACTCCTGATCCCCAGACCGATCCCCAGACCCTCCCCAGAAAGGGCACCCTCCATGAGTCATGCCGTCACCACGGCGCCGGACAAGCCGCTGGTGGTCCTCAACCAGCGCACGATCTGGCTGATCTTCGGGGCCCTGATGGCCTCGATGTTCCTGTCCTCCCTGGACCAGACCATCGTCGGCACCGCGATGCCCACCATCGTGGGCGAGCTCAACGGCGTGGAGCACCAGGGCTGGGTGATCACCGCCTACATCCTCGCCATCGCCGTCGCGATGCCGCTCTACGGCAAGTTCGGCGACCTCTACGGGCGGCGCTGGCCGTTCCTCGTCGCGGTCGCGCTGTTCGTCGTCGCCTCCGCCGGCGGCGGCATGGCGCAGACGTTCGAGTCGCTGGTGGCCTGGCGGGCCGTGCAGGGTCTCGGCGGCGGTGGTCTGATGATCCTGTCCCAGGCGATCATCGCGGACATCATCCCGGCGTCCGACCGCGGCAAGTACATGGGCCCCATGGGCGCCCTGTTCGGCATCTCCGCCGTCGCCGGGCCGCTGCTCGGCGGCTGGCTCACCGACGGCCCCGGCTGGCGCTGGACCTTCTGGATCAACGTGCCCATCGGCATCGCGGCGTGGGTCATCGCGTACTTCGCGCTGAAGCTGCCCTCGCACCGCTCGAACCGGCCGACCGACTGGGGCGGCATCCTCACGATGGCACTCGGCACCACCGGCATCGTGCTGCTCACGAGCTGGGAGTCGCTCGGCAACGACGGCTACGACTGGTCCGACCCGACGCTGCTCGGCCTGCTGATCGGTACGGCGGTCGTCGTCGGCCTGTTCGTGCTCATCGAGAACCGGGTGTCCGAGCCGCTGATCCCGCTGCGGCTGTTCAAGAACCGGACGTTCACCATCACGACGCTCATCGGCCTGGTGCTCGGCATGGGCATGTTCTCCGCCATGTCGATGCTGCCGACGTTCCTGCAGATGTCGAGCGGCGCGGGCGTCACCGAGTCGGGCCTGCTGATGCTGCCGATGATGGCCGGCGTGATGCTCACCTCGATCGCCTCCGGCATCGCGATCTCGAAGACCGGCCGTTACAAGATGTTCCCGGTCGTGGGACTCGCCGTCACGATCCTCGGCATGATCTGGCTGACGACCATCGACGGCGAGATGTCCCTCTGGTTGTTCGGGGCGATGATCTTCGTGCTCGGCGCCGGTATGGGCCTGATCATGCAGACCATCGTGCTCGCGGTGCAGAACTCGGTGGACCCGCACGAGCTGGGCACCGCGACGTCGTCGAACAACTTCTTCCGCGAGATCGGCGCCGCGGTCGGCACCGCGGCGTTCACCACCGTGTTCACGTCGCGCCTGTCGGAGAACCTGGAGGGTGTCTTCGCCGGTCTCCCGGAGGGTGCGGCGCCCGCCGGCGGAGGTTCCGGCCTGACGCCGCAGATCGTGGACCAGCTTCCCGAGCCGCTCCGCAGCGGTGTGGTCGACGCGTTCGCCAGCTCGCTGGCCCCGGCGTTCTGGTATCTCGTGCCGCTGGTCGCCGTCGGCCTCGTGCTCGCCCTCTTCCTCAAGGAGGTCAAGCTGTCCAACGAGGCGGGCATGATCGCGCGCGGTGAGGCGGTCATGGAGGACGGCGTTGCGGACAACGCCGCGGACAGCGTCGAGGCCGCCGCGGGAGATGGCGCCGGCCGCGCCGCAGGGGATGCTGCCGGGGATGCCGTCGGGGACAGGGAGACGGATACCCTGGTCCGGTGAGCAAGGACCAACCCGCCCCCGGTGACCGCATCAAGCCCAAGAAGTCCGCGCTGGTGCAGTTCACGTCGACCACGCTCCTGCTCGAGGTCTTCGTCGTGATCTTCGCGACGCTGGCGGTGTGGGGGCTGCGGAACTCGGAGTTCGGCCGCGGGCCGCTCCAGATCGAGTCGAGCGCGGCGATCTGGGCCCTGGGCGGCGTCCTGGCCGTGGTGCTCCTGATCCTGTCGCGTGCCCAGGGCTCGGCCGCCGGCCGGGCGGCGGGCACCGTCGCGCAGGTCCCTGTGCTCGCGATGGGCCTGCTGGTGCCGATGATGTTCCTGGTCGGTGGGGTCTTCGTGGTGCTGTGGTTCTACGCCCTGCGCCTCGGTGCCCGGGTGGACCGGGAGCGTGCGGAGTACGACGCGGCCCACCCGGAGACGGCCCCGAACGCGGGCTGAGCCGCAGCCCGATCGACCATGCACCTGCTGCCGGACCGGACCCTGGTGTGGCAGCAGGTGCATGGTCATCTCACGGGGTGAGCCCGGATAGGGTTGTTCCATGACCGACGTCGCAGAGAAGACCCTGCCCACGGAGGCCTCGACGCAGCCCGTGGCCGAGCGCACCCTCGTCCTCGTCAAGCCGGACGGCGTCCGCCGCGGCCTGTCCGGCGAGATCCTGCGCCGCATCGAGGCCAAGGGCTACACGCTGCGGGCCGTGCAGCTCAAGGACGCCACCACCGAGCTGCTCGCCGCGCACTACGCCGAGCACGAGGGCAAGCCGTTCTACGGCCCGCTGGTCGAGTTCATGATGTCGGGCCCGGTGCTGGCCGTCGTGGCCGAGGGCCAGGGCGTCATCCCCGGCTTCCGCTCGCTGGCGGGCGCCACCAACCCGACGGACGCCGCCCCTGGCACCATCCGTGGTGACCTGGGCCGCGACTGGGGCACCAAGGTGCAGCAGAACCTCGTGCACGGCTCGGACTCCGCGGAGTCCGCGGCGCGCGAGATCGCCCTCTGGTTCCCGGAGCTTGGCTGACCCGAAGGACGCCGAGGTAGAGCGTGTGTCCGAGTAGGCGAGGGGTCGCCCC
>NZ_JBHXBG010000196.1:0-9880 GCF_042726755.1 Promicromonospora sp. NPDC060271
TCGTTCCTCGGCCCGCACCCTGCGCGGCACCTCCGGCTCAGCCGCCGAGGACGCGCCGGGTGTACGGGTTCGCGAACACGCCCTCCGGGTCCGCTGCGTCGCGGACCCGGCGGAAGTCCGGGAGCCGCCGGTACTGGCCCTCGAGGTACTCGGCGTCGCGGGTGTGCAGCTTGCCCCAGTGCGGGCGCCCGCCCACCGCTGTGAAGATCCGCTCGGCGGCGTCGAAGTACCGGGAGTAAGGCAGTCGCCAGTACTGCTGCACCGCGATGTACGCGGTGTCGCGACCGTAGGCGGTGGACAGCCAGACGTCGTCGGCGGGCGCGAAGCGAATCTCCATCGGGAACGGGACGTTCTCCCCGGTGCGGCGCAGCCAGCCGTCGATCTCCCTCAGCACGTCGACGACGAGGGCGCGCGGCACCGCGTACTCCGTCTCGCGGAACCGCACGCGCCGGTTGGTGCAGAGCACCTCGTACGACGGCGCCGTGTAGGTGCGCGGGCGCAGCGCGCGGGCCGCGACGGCGTTGAGCGTCGGGGTCACCGCGGGAAACGCGGTGGCGGTCCGGTTGGCCAGCTCGAGCGCGGTGTTCGACAGCACCTCCTCGTCGACGAAGGTGCGCGCCGCGGCGGCCATCCGCCGAAGCCGTCGCCCCACACCCATGTGCCCGCCGGGATCGGCGCTCGCCTCGACCCGGGTGTTGCTCAGGGTCTGGACCCGGTTCGCGGTGGGGAACCAGAAGAACTCGAAGTGGTCGGTCTCGTCGACGAGGTGGCCGAGCTCCTCGAACACACGCTCCACCGGCAAGACATCCTCGACTGCGTGCAGGTCGAAGGCGGGGACCGCCTCGATCGTCACGGTGCTCAGGACCCCCGTGGCGCCGAGGCCGAGGCGGGAGGCCTCGAACAGGTCGTGGTGCTCGGTGGACGTTGCGCGGGTGACCTCGCCGTCGGGCCCGACGATCGTCAGGGCCCGCACGCGGGTGGCGAGGCCGCCGAACCGGGCGCCGGTGCCGTGCGTGCCCGTGGAGATGGCGCCGGCTACCGACTGCTGGTCGATGTCGCCCAGGTTCTGCATGGCGAGCCCACGCTCGGCCAGGACCTGGTTGAGCTGCCGCAGCCGCATACCCGCACCCACGGTGACCAGGGCGTGTCCGGTGTCGGGGTCGCGTTCGACGCGGTGCAGGGCGGTCATGCGGTCGAGGTTGAGCTGAACGCCCTCGGTAGCGGCCGCCGGCGAGAACGAGTGCCCGCCACCGACCACGCGGACCTGGTGTCCCTCCTTGACCGCGCGCCGTACGGCGTCGGACAGCTCGTCCGCCGAGGCGGGCTGCTCCTGCCGCACGGGGGTCACGCTGACGGTGCGCGCCCAGTTCGTCCAGATCACGGATGCACTATCCCACGGCGCCGTGCCGTGGACCAGGCCTCTGTCGCGGGGTGGGGCCGGGGAGTAGCGTTCGGACATGAGCTCCGCAGCAGACACCGTCGCGCGGCTGACCGCCGCCACGTCCGGGCTGCCCGCCCCCCTCGCCGTCGTCGACCTGGACGTGTTCGACGCGAACGCGCTCGATCTCCTCAAGCGGGCCGACGGGGTGCCGGTCCGCGTCGCGTCGAAGTCCGTACGCGTGCGCTCGCTGGTCGCGCGCGCGATCGGGCACGGGTTCGCCGGCGTCATGGCGTACTCGGTACGCGAGGCGTTGTGGCTGGTCAGCCAGGGTGTGCGCGACGTGCTGGTCGGCTACCCGACGGTCGACAAGGAAGCGCTGGCCGCCCTCGCGGCCGACACGACGGCCCGCGCGGAGATCACCCTGATGGTCGACGACGTCGTCCACCTCGGCCTGATCGCGGACGCCGACCAGGCCGCCGGCGCGAACGGCTCGGCGAGCGGCCGCCCTCTCCAGGTGTGCCTGGACGTCGACTGCTCGTTGCGGGTCGGCGCCGGCGCGCTGACCGCCCATCTCGGCGTGCGGCGTTCTCCGCTCCGCGAGCCCGGCGACGTCGCCGCGCTCGCGACGGTGGCGCAGGCGAGAGGACTGGACGTGCGCGGCCTCATGTTCTACGAGGCCCAGGTCGCCGGGCTGCCCGATACGAGCCCCGCCGTCCGGCTGGTCAAGCGGCTGTCGATGCGCGAGGTGAACGACCGCAGGGTGCGGATCCTCGCGGCGGTGCGCGACGCCGTCGGGCAGGAGGTCGAGCTCGTCAACGCGGGTGGCACCGGGTCGGTGGAGGTGAGCGGTGGCGCGCCCGGCGTCACCGAGGTCACGGCGGGCTCCGGCCTGTACACGCCGGGCCTGTTCGACGGCTACCGCTCGTTCCAGCCTCGTCCGGCGTCGTTCTTCGGGCTCGACGTCGTGCGCGAGCCCGCGCCCGGCTGGGTGACCGCGTTCGCGGGCGGGTACGTGGCGTCCGGCAAGGCGGGAGCCGCACGGGTGCCCCGCCTGTTCACGCCCGGCTACGCCCTGAGCGGTCCCGAGGGCGTCGGCGAGGTGCAGACCCCGCTGCGGGTGACCCGTGGACTCACACCGGACGGCACGCTGCGCACGGGCGACAGGGTCTGGCTCCGGCACGCCAAGGCGGGCGAGATGATGGAGCGGTTCGACCAGGTGCACCTCGTTCGGGGCGACGAGATCGTGGAGACGGTGCCGACCTACCGGGGCGAGCACAAGAACTTCGGGTAGTGCGGAACGCCTTGCGCCCGCCAGAGGACCGGAAGGGGGACCGGGTCGATGTCCCTGTGCGAACGATGACGGCGCTCCGTCCGTCAGCAGCCGATCTCCTGCTGGCGGCGGGGTCGTTCGTGCTCGGCGTCGTCGCCGCGATCACGCTCCACGTGGTCGACTTCGACGGCGAGCGCAGCGTGGATCTGTGGGCGGTCCTGCTCCTGGGCGCCACGTCGGTGCCGTTGCTGGCCCGTCGGCGCCGGCCGATCCTCGTCGTCCTGGTCGTTCTCGCGGTGTCGGTGCCGTACCACCTGCTCGACTATCCCCACGAGGCCACGCTGCCGGCCTCCTTCGTCGCGGCGTTCGCCGCGGCTCGCTACAGCGAACCGCGGCGGCGGCCCGTCGCCGCCCTGGTGGCGGTGGCCGCGGTGACCGTTCCTGTCCTTGCCGACGAGACGTCGGGGGCGCTCGGCGATGCCCTCCTCGGCGTCGGCTGGCTGTTCATGGCGTTCTTCGCCGGGCTGGCGGTCCGCTTCCGGGAGAGCTGGAGAGCCGTCGTCGCCGCGCGGCTGGAGCAGGAGCGTGCCGACGAGGTGGAACGGCGGGTCGCCGAGGAGCGGGTCCTGGTCGCTGCTGAGCTGCACGACGTCCTGGCCCACGGCCTCGCCGTCGCGAACGTCCAGGCGTCCGTCGCCGCGCACCTGATCGACCAGCTTCCAGACCGCGGGGACACGTCCCTGCGGGAGCTGTCCAGCACGCTGCACGACCTGTCGGACACGAGCGGGGCCACGCTCCGTGAGCTGCGCGCCATCCTGGACGTACTACACGGTGGCGAGACCGAGCCGACCGAGCCGGCGCCCCACCTGGGTGAGCTGCGGCGTCTGGTGGAGATGGCGGAGGCCGCCGATGTCCGGGTCGACCTGGAGGCCGCCGGGCTGGCGGACGAGCTACCTTCGACGGTGTCGGTCGTGGCCTATCGGATCGTCCAGGAGGCGCTCACCAATGTCCTTCGTCACTCCACGGCCAAGCAGGCGACCGTCCGACTCGACCGGGACGGCCACCGGCTGCGGATCACGGTCGTCGACCACGGGCCCGCACGACCGAGCTCGATCATGACACCGGCCGGCTTCGGGATCGCCGGGATGACAGCGCGAGCACAGGCTGTCGGCGGCGAGCTGTCCGCCGGCCCGGACGGGTCCGGAGGGTTCGAGGTACGGGCCAGCCTGCCGTTGCCGGTGACCTGGCGGGTTCCCACGTGATCCGGGTCCTGCTCGCCGAGGACCAGATCCTGGTGCGTGGCGCGTTCGCGCTGCTGGTGAACTCGGCTGACGACATGGAGGTCGTCGGGGAGGCCGGCACGGGCGAGGAGGCGGTGACGCTGACCACGGACCTGCGACCCGACGTCGTGCTGATGGACATCAGGATGCCGAGCACCGACGGTATCGAGGCGACCCGGCAGATCTCCGCCGCCGACGCGTCGAGCGGCAGCAAGGTCCTCATCCTGACCACGTTCGAGACGGACACCAACGTACTGCGCGGCCTTCGCGCGGGGGCCTGCGGGTTCCTGCCCAAGGACACCCGCCCCGAGGCCCTGCTGAACGCCATCCGCACCGTCGCCGCGGGGGAGTCGCTGCTGTCACCCGGCGCGACCAAGGCCGTCATCACCCGTGCGTTGAGTCGCCCGGAGGCGCCGGCACCCGAGCGGCTGGCCCGCCTGACAGCGCGTGAACGGGAGGTGCTCAGGCTCGTCGCCGCAGGCCTGAGCAACCAGGAGATCGCGGACGAGCTGGTCGTCAGCCCGCTGACCGCCAAGACGCACGTGGCCCGCATCCTCGCGAAGGTGGGCGCCCGTGACCGCGTCCATCTCGTCATCGCCGCCTACGAGGCCGGGCTCCGCTGACGCGACGCGGAAGCGGCTCCCCTCCGGGCAGGACCGTTCGTCGTCCGTACTCCGGGCGGAGTACGGGGAGGTGTCTTCCGTAGGCCGACGACTCGGGCGGGCGGGCCTGGAAACGTGTTCCGCACGGAGTCGTCAACGCGCCGAAGGAGCACATTCAGACATGGAATCGATCGAACAAGACCGAGGGCGACCGTTGCTCGGGCGCCGTGGTTTCTTCGCCGGTGCGGCTGGGCTCGTCGCCGGCGTCGGACTGTCCGCGGCGGCACTCGCGGGACGTGACGATGGCAAGGAGGACCGGGGAACCTCGCTCACCAAGAAGGACATCGCACTTCGCGACCAGGACCTGAAGTTCATCGGCACCGAGGAGACCTTCTCGACTCCCGAGCTGTTGAGGCTGAACTCCATCGGTCAGGACCACATCGCGTTCCTCGAGGAGATCGGTCTCGCGGACCTGGGCGAACGCCGTATCCGCGACATGGACGAGGGGGGACTCGACGTCCAGATCCTCTCCGCGCACACGCCGTCCGCGCAGAATGTCCCCGGGCAGAAGGGCGTCGACCTTGCCTATCGTCTCAACCGGCAGCTCGTCGACGGGCCGATGGCCAGCTATCCCGGCCGCTTCCAGGCTTTCGCCACCTTGCCCTTGCAGAGCCCGGAGGCCGCGGCGGACGAACTGGAACGCTCGGTGCGGGAAGACGGCTTCCTGGGCGCCCTGACCAACGGGCACATCACGAAGAAGTACCTCGATCATCCCGACTTCGAGCCCGTGCTGGCGCGTGCCGAGGCCCTGGACGTGCCGATCTACCTGCATCCCGGGTACCCGGCCGACGAGGTCTTCGACATCTACTACCGCACGACCCGGTCGGAGTACACGGACGAGTATCAGGACTACATCTTCAGCGGGTCCGGACTCGGCTGGCACCAGGAGGTGCTGATCCAGTGCGTCCGGATGATCGCGTACGGAGTCTTCGACAGGTTCCCCGGACTGAAGATCATCATCGGCCACATGGGTGAGGGTCTTCCGTTCTACTTCGAGCGAATCGCCAACGACATGGGCGAGCCGACCGAGGACTCGCTCAAGAAGCCCTTCGGGCAGTACTTCCGGGACAACTTCTGGTTCACGACCAGCGCCTTCTTCCAGGACGACCTGCTCCATCTCCTGCTGAAGTACATCAGTGTGGATCGGGTGATGTTCGCGACCGACTACCCCTTCGCGGGCATCAAGGAAGGGACCGACTGGTTCCGAGCGGTCGATCTGCCGCGTGCGGACAAGGAGAAGATCGCGTTCCGCAACGCCGAGAACCTGTTCGGCATCAAGGTCTGACGCGTCGCCCGGCAGGCGGGGCCGGAGCCTTGGGTAGATGGCCGGGCGCGGCATCCGGTAGAACAAGGCCATGCCCGTGACACACCACCACCACCGCCGCCTCATGACGGGCCGCGACCCCCACGAGCCGGCGCGTACGGCGACCCCGCTGGAGCTGCTGTTCGACCTGGCGTTCGTCGTCGGGTTCGGTGTGGCCGCCGAGCAGGCCGCCCACCTGGTGGCCGACGGGCACGCCGCCGCCGGTGCGATCGGGTTCGCGTTCTCGATGTTCGCCATCTGCTGGGCGTGGATCAACTTCTCCTGGTTCGCCTCCGCCTTCGACACCGACGACTGGTTCTACCGCGTCACCACGATGGTGCAGATGATCGGCGTCGTGGTGCTGGCGCTCGGCCTGCCGGACATGTTCCACTCCATAGTGGCCGGCGACCGGGTGCACAACGAGGTGATGGTCGCCGGGTACATCGTGATGCGTCTGGCGATGCTCGTGCAGTGGCTGCGCGCGGCCAGGCAGGCGCCCGAGTACCGGGCGACGTGCATGGGGTACGTGGGGACGCTGGTCATCACGCAGATCGGGTGGATCGTCCTGGCCGTCGCGCCCGTGAGCGTTGCGGTCTTCTTCGCGTGCGGTGCGCTGCTTGGCGTCGCGGAGATGGCGGGTCCCTACCTGTCGGAGCGGTTCCGTGCCGACCGCCCCGGTGCGCGGAGCACCCCGTGGCACGCCCACCACATGGCCGAACGGTACGGGCTGCTGGCCATCATCACGCTCGGCGAGGGCGTGATCGGCACGGTCGCGACCCTCTCCGCCGTCACGGGGGAGTCCGGCTGGACGCTCGACGCCGTCCTCGTGGCGTTCGCGGGCATGGGCATCACGTTCGGGCTCTGGTGGACGTACTACCTCACGCCGGACGCCGAGATGCTGCACCGTCACCGGGAGCGGTCGTACATCTGGGGCTACGGGAACATCCTGGTCTTCACGGGTCTCGCGGGCGTTGGCGCCGGGCTGCACGTGGCGGCCTACTACCTGGCGGGCGACGCCCACATCGGTGCCGTCGGGACCGTGCTGGCCGTCGCCGTGCCGGTGCTCGTGGCAGTGCTGGCCGACTACGCGCTGTTCTGGGTGCTGACCCGGTCGTTCGACGGGCTGCACCTGCTCCTGGTCGTCGGGACCGTCGTGGTGCTCGCCGCGTCCGTCGCCACCGCCGCCGCCGGTTTCCACATGGCGTGGTCGCTGCTCCTGGTGATGCTCGCGCCGGTCGTGACGATCGTCGGCTACGAGGCACGTGGGCACCGGCACGTCGCCCGTCTGCTCGCCGAGGAGCCGAGCTGATTCCTGCGCGGACGGCGATCGTCGCCCGCGCAGGAAATGGTTACCCCGGCGCCGGTACCCTTGACAGGTGACCATTCGCCTGTTTGACACCGCCACGCGCGAGGTGCGCGACTTCAACCCCATCACCCCTGGCGAGGTCGGCATCTACCTGTGTGGCGCCACGGTGCAGGCACCACCGCACGTCGGCCATCTGCGCCCGGCCGTCGCGTTCGACGTGCTCCGGCGCTGGCTCACGCGGCGGGGCCTGACGGTCACCCTGATCCGGAACGTCACCGACATCGACGACAAGGTGCTGGCCAAGTCGGCCGCCGCCGGCCGCGAGTGGTGGGCGCACGCCGCGCTGTACGAGCGGGTGTTCACCCAGGCGTACGACGCGCTCGGCGTCCTCCCGCCCACCTACGAGCCGCGTGCCACCGGCAGCGTGCCGGAGATGGTCGCGCTCATGGAACGCCTGGTCGAGAAGGGCCACGCCTACAGCACCGGCGCGGGCAACGTCTGGTTCGACGTCCACTCCTGGCCCGCCTACGGGGAGCTCACCCGCCAGAAGGTCGAGGACCTCAGCCCCGAGGAGGGCGGCGAGCCAACGACGGGCACGGCGAGCGACGCCAAGAAGAACCCGCACGACTTCGCGCTGTGGAAGGCCCCCAAGCCGGGCGAGCCCGAGTCGGCGTCGTGGGACACCCCGTACGGGCGCGGGCGCCCCGGCTGGCACCTGGAGTGCTCGGCCATGGCCCGCCGCTACCTCGGCGACACGTTCGACATCCACGGCGGCGGCCTCGACCTGCGCTTCCCGCACCACGAGAACGAGCAGGCGCAGTCCCGGGCGGCGGGCTACGGCTTCGCGAACCGCTGGATGCACGTCGCGTGGGTCACCCAGTCCGGCGTGAAGATGTCCAAGTCCCTCGGCAACGGCCTCCTCGTCAGCGAGCTGCTGAACGAGGCGCCCGCGCCCGTCGTGCGCTACGCGCTGGCCGCAGTGCAGTACCGGTCGATGCTCGAGTGGGCGCCCGACACGCTCGACGAGGCGAGCACCACGTGGGAGCGCCTCTCGGGCTTCGTAGCCCGTGCCTCGGAGCGGGTGGGCGACGTCCCGGCGGAGGAGGTCGCCAAGGCCGAGCTCCCCGAGGCGTTCGCCACCGCGATGGACGACGACCTGAACGTGCCGCAGGCGCTCGCCGTCGTGCACGAGCACCTCCGGGCCGGGAACACGGCGCTCGCGTCGGGGGCCGACGCCGAGGTGCGTACCGAGCTGGTGACACTGCGTGCGATGCTCGACGTACTGGGGCTCGACCCGGCGGACCCGCAGTGGGCGGCCACGTCGACCGACGACCGGTACGCCACGGCGCTCGACGCGATCGTCACGGCGGAGCTCGAGGCCCGCGCCGAGGCGCGCGCGGCCAAGGACTGGGCCACCTCCGACGCGATCCGGGACCGTCTCGCGGCCGCCGGCATCGAGGTGCAGGACTCCGCCGACGGCGCACGCTGGACGCTGTCCTGATCTTTTCCCCGGTGGTCGAGCTTGTCGCGACCGCCTCTACCGAACCCGCGGTGGTCGCGACAAGCTCGACCACCTGCTGAGAGACGAGACACACCATGGCAGGAAACTCGAAGCGCGCCGGTGCGGTACGCAAGGCAGGCTCCAAGAAGGGCGCCCAGGTAGGCACCGGCGGACACAGCCGCAAGGCGCTGCAGGGCAAGGGGCCGACGCCCAAGGCGGAGGACCGTACCTACCACCCGGCGCACGAGCGCAAGCTGGCCGCGGAGCGGCGCGCGGCGGCGGCCGGACGGCGTCCCGGCGGCCGCGGCGCGGGCCGCACGAGCGGGGGAGCGGGCCGCACGACCGAGGTCGTCACCGGCCGCAACGCGGTCCTGGAGGCGCTGCGCGCCGAGATGCCCGCCGAGGGCATCTACCTGGCCACCCACCTGGACGCGGACGACCGGACCCAGGAGATCCTGGAGATCGCGCACGCGCGCAGCCTCCCGATGTTCGAGGCCTCGCGGCTCGACCTCGACAAGATCACCGAGGGCGCCGTGCACCAGGGCGTGGCCATGAAGGTGCCGCCGTACGACTACAAGGACGCCGACGACCTGCTCGACGCCGCGGCGGAGGCCGGCGAGCCGCCGCTGATCGTGGCGCTGGACAACATCACGGACCCGCGCAACCTCGGCGCGGTGCTCCGGTCCGCCGGCGCGTTCGGCGCGCACGGCGTGCTGGTGCCCGAGCGGCGTGCCGCCGGCGTGACGGCGTCGGCCTGGAAGGTCTCGGCGGGCGCCGCGGCCCGAGTCCCCGTCGCCCGGGCGACGAACCTGGCCCGCGAGCTCGCCGAGCTGAAGAAGTCCGGCTGCTTCGTGGTCGGGCTCGACGCAGGGGGCGACATGCCGGTGGGCGAGCTCGCGTACGCCACCGACCCGCTGGTGCTGGTTGTCGGCTCGGAGGGCAAGGGCCTGTCCCGCCTGGTGCGCGAGGCCTGCGACGCGGTGGTGTCGATCCCGATCGCCGCGACCACCGAGTCGCTGAACGCGGCGGTCGCGGCGGGCATCACCCTGTACGAGGTGGCGAAGCAGCGCGCGGAGGCGCCAGGCGCGTGATCGGCAGTCCGTCAGGTGATCGGCAGCCCGAGGTGCCGATCAAAGATTAGCGCACCTCGGGGCCAGTCCCAAAATCGGTTGGGTTG
>NZ_JBHXBG010000197.1:0-9833 GCF_042726755.1 Promicromonospora sp. NPDC060271
TGCTCTGAGTAGACGTTGTCTACTCAGAGCAACCCACCCCGGATTCCTACAGTTTCCTTGGGTCGAGGTTGTCCACAGGACGGCCTCGCGTGCCCGGCATCGGTCCGCCGTAGCGGGCACGATGGCGTCGTGGAACTCGAAGGCGCACAGGTGAACGCGGCTCAGCTCGTCAAGGGCGCGCGACATGCCGCGCAGCAGACGCAGGCGAGCCTGGCCGCCCGTGCCGGCGTCTCACGTGGCACTGTCGCGGCGATCGAGACGGGTGCCCGCTCCCCGTCGCTGGAGATGCTGTCGGCGCTCATGGCGGCTGCGGGCAAGCAGATGAGGATCGAGCTGGAGCCGCTCGACGACGACGTTCGCCGTGATCTCGCGGCTCATGTCGGAGACAGCAGCGCAGCGGACGACCTGAGCATGGCCGTGTCGCTCATGGAAGGTCTGGTGGACGTGGAGTACCGCTTCGAGGGGCTCACCGCAGCCGCGGTGCTCGGGGCGCCGATCCCGATGGCGAGGCCCATGACGCTCGCGCTCCCCGCGCGGTCCTGGTCGTCGGTGCGCACGGGCCGCTTCGTGTCCAGCCCCTGCACGAGATCGAGACGAACGACAGGGACGCCGCGCGCGTCCTACGTCTGCTGCGGGAGCAGGCGCAGGACGCGCGCGTCGCACCGACTGCCGGCGAGCCGCTGCCTCAGGCGCCGACGAGGTGGCCGGCCAGGTAGCCGACGACCTTGTCCAGCGCCACGCGCTCCTGCTCCATGGAGTCGCGGTGCCGGATGGTCACCGCCTGGTCGTCGAGCGTCTCGAAGTCGACGGTGATGCAGAACGGTGTGCCGATCTCGTCCTGCCGGCGGTAGCGCTTGCCGATGGCCTGCGTCACGTCGTAGTCGATGTTCCAGTACTTGCGGAGCTCGGCCGCCAGAGCCTCCGACGCCGGGAGCAGGTCCGCCGTCTTGGACAGCGGCAGCACCGCTGCCTTGACCGGGGCCAGGCGCGGGTCCAGGCGCAGCACGGTGCGCTTGTCGACGCCGCCCTTGGTGTTGGGCGCCTCGTCCTCCGCGTACGCCTCGACGAGGAACGCCATGAGGGACCGGGTGAGGCCGGCGGCCGGCTCGATGACGTACGGGTAGTACTTCTCGTTCGTCACCGGGTCGCGGTACGCGAGGTCCTTGCCCGAGCTCTCCGTGTGGGTCTTCAGGTCGAAGTCCGTACGGTTGGCGATGCCCTCGAGCTCACCCCACTCGCTGCCCTGGAAGCCGAAGCGGTACTCGATGTCCACGGTGCGGGTCGAGTAGTGCGACAGCTTCTCCTTCGGGTGCTCGTAGTGGCGCAGGTTGTCGGCCGAGATACCGAGGTCGGTGTACCAGCGGGTGCGCTCGTCGATCCAGTACTGGTGCCACTCCTCGTCCTCGCCCGGCTTGACGAAGAACTCCATCTCCATCTGCTCGAACTCGCGCGTGCGGAAGATGAAGTTGCCCGGCGTGATCTCGTTGCGGAACGACTTGCCGATCTGGCCGATGCCGAACGGCGGCTTCTTGCGCGCGGCGGCCGCGACGTTGGCGAAGTTCACGAAGATGCCCTGCGCGGTCTCGGGGCGCAGGTAGTGCAGGCCGGACTCGTCCTCGACGGGGCCGAGGTACGTCTTCAGCATCATGTTGAAGTCGCGGGGCTCGGTCCACTGGCCGCGGGTGCCGCAGTTCACGCACACCAGGTCCGCCAGCGGCACGGAGTCCGGGTCGTCGATGCCCTTCTTGTCCGCGTGCGCCTCCTGCATCTGGTCCACGCGGTAGCGCTTGTGGCACGAGAGGCACTCGGTGAGCGGGTCGGTGAACACACCGACGTGGCCGGAGGCGACCCACACCTGGCGGGGCAGGATGACCGACGAGTCGAGGCCGACGATGTCGTCACGGCTCGTGACGGTCGAACGCCACCACTGGCGCTTGATGTTCTCCTTGAGCTCCACACCGAGGGGGCCGTAGTCCCACGCTGAACGCGTTCCACCGTAGATCTCACCCGACGGGAAGACGAAACCTCGTCGCTTCGCGAGCGAGACGACGGCGTCGAGCTTGGCGGTCTGCGCAGAGCGCACTGACTTGTCGGACACGGGGGTCTCTCCAGGGGAACAGGCGGTAAACAATGTCCGCCCAGCCTACCGTCCGGGCAGGTCGAGGCCTGCGCGAATTAGCCAGTGACCGACCTCTCGGCACCGATCTTTGACAACGGTTCTCAACAGGCGTGAGAATCGTTCTCATGATAACGACTCGCGCCACCGGCGCTGCTCTCGCCGGCCTCGCTCTTGTCGCCACGGCGACCCTCGCAGGCTGTTCGGCGCAGGCCGCGGGCGGCTCCTCCGACGAGTCCGACGGCGTCACCGTGCTCGCCTCGTTCTACCCGCTCCAGTACGTGGCGCAGCAGATCGGCGGCGACCTGGTCACCGTCGACAACCTGACGCCGCCGGCCGCCGAGCCGCACGACCTCGAGCTCTCCCCTGCGCAGGTCCGGGAGGTCGGCACGGCCGACCTGGTGGTCTACCTGTCCGGCTTCCAGAACGCCGTCGACGAGGCCGTAGAGGCCCGTGCGCCGGAGCACGTCGTCGACGCCGCGGACGCCGCCGGCCTCGTCGAGCACGCAGAGGCGGCCGAGGAGGACCACGCGGGCGAGACCGAGGAGGAGCACGCCGAGCACGCCGACGAGCACGGCCACGGCGCCACCGACCCGCACTTCTGGCTGGACCCGAGCCGGCTGGCCGCCGTCGGGAAGGTTGTCGCCGACGAGCTGGCAGCCGTCGACCCCGAGCACGCCGACGAGTACGCCGCCGGAGCCCAGCGCCTCGGCCAGCAGCTCGACGAGCTGGACCAGGAGTTCGCGGACGGCCTGGCCACCTGCCAGGGCGCGACGCTCGTGACGAGCCACACCGCGTTCGGCTACCTCGCCGACCGCTACGCGCTGGAGCAGGTGGGCATCTCCGAGCTCGACCCCGAGGTGGAGCCGTCCCCGGCCCGCCTGCGTGAGATCGGCGACATCGTCGAGGAGCGCGGCGTCAAGACCCTGTACTCCGAGACGCTCGTGAGCCCGAAGGTCACCGAGACCCTGGCCGCCGACCTGGGTGTCGACACCGCCGTGCTCGACCCGCTGGAGGGCCTGTCCGAGGACGCGACGGCCGCCGGCGACGACTACGTCTCGGTCATGCAGGCCAACCTCGCCGCCCTGGAGGAGGGCCTGGTCTGCGAATGACGGACACTAGGCAGGTGACCGAGACGAGCGAACCCGTCATCGAGGCCCGTGGCCTGCACTTCCGTGCGGGCGCGAGCCACATCCTGCGCGGCATCGACCTGACGGTGGACCGCGGCGAGGTCGTCGCGCTGCTGGGCGCGAACGGCTCAGGCAAGTCGACCCTCGTGCGCGCGCTCGTCGGCATCAACCCGCCGTCCGAGGGCACCGTCCGGCTGCTCGGTAGGTCTCTCGGGGCCGGCCCACGCGGGGCCGCCGTCGACTGGAGCCGCATCGGCTACGTGCCGCAGCGCGCGACCGCCGGCGGCGGCATCCCGTCCACCGCGCAGGAGGTCGTCGCGTCCGGCCTGCTGCACGGCCGCCGGCTGTGGCCGCCGCGCGGCTGGCGCGACCAGGTCGACACCGCCCTCGAACAGGTGGGCCTCGCCGACCGGGCGCGTGATCCCGTGCACCTCCTGTCGGGCGGCCAGCAGCAGCGCATCCTCATCGCGCGCGCCCTGGTCCGAGAACCCGATCTTCTCGTACTGGACGAGCCCGTCGCGGGTGTGGACGTCGCCAGCCAGGAGGCGTTCGCCGCCACCATGAAACGGCTGGTCGACGGCGGCCTCACCGTGCTCGTCGTCCTGCACGAGCTCGGCGAGCTCGAGCCGCTCGTCACCCGCGCCGTCGTGCTGCGGCACGGCAAGGTGGTGCACGACGGCGCCCCGCCGCGCGCCCGGCACGACCACGACCGCGTCGGACACCGGCACCAGCACCCGCACGCCGACGACAACGGCGGCCGGACGGTCCGGGACGCCGAAGCGATGGCTCTCGACCTGGAGGTGCGACCGTGATCACGCTCATGCTGACCGACCCGTTCATGCAGCGGGCCCTCGTCGCGGCGCTCCTCGTCGGCATCACGGCCCCCGTCGTCGGCACCTACCTGGTGCAGCGCAAGCTGTCCCTGCTCGGCGACGGGATCGGGCACGTCGCCCTGACGGGCGTCGCGCTCGGCTGGCTCGTCGGCGCGGGCATGGGGCTGACGCCGAACGACGCCCTCGCCATCCCCGGCGCCGTCGTCGCCGCGGTGATCGGCGCGGTCCTCATCGAGGTGGTCCGGCGGCGCGGACGCACCTCCGGCGACCTCGCGCTCGCCATCATGTTCTACGGCGGCATCGCCGGCGGCGTCTTCCTCATCGGGATCGCCGGCGGCTCCTCCGGCAACCTCATGCAGTACCTGTTCGGCTCCATCTCCACGGTGACCGACGGCGACCTCTGGCTCACCGTCGTGCTCTCCCTCGTGGTGCTGGCCGTCGGGGTCGGCCTGCGGCACGCGCTGTTCTCGGTGAGCCACGACGAGGAGTTCGCCGTCGCGTCCGGCCTGCCCGTCTGGGCGCTGAACATCGTCGTCGCGGTCGTCTCGGCCCTCACGGTGACGGTCGCCATGCGCGTCGTCGGCCTGCTGCTCGTCAGCGCGCTCATGATCGTGCCCGTCGCCGTGGCCCAGCAGGTCACGCACGCCTTCGGGCGCACGATGCTCACGGCGTGCGTCGTCGGCGTCGTGGTCTGCGTGACCGGCCTGACCATCACCTACTGGTACAACGTCTCGCCCGGCGCGACTATCGTGGTCCTTGCCATCGCGGTCTACGCGGTGGTCTCACTGGTGGCGCCGTTCCTGACCCGGCGGCGTCCCGCGCACGACCCACATCCAGACCTGCCCGACGACGTCGACCTGCCCGCTGCCGCAACGGAACGTGCGGTGGCCGCCGCGAAGGAGTGCCGCTGATGGCCGCACGCATGACCCGCCAGCGGACAGCCGTCGTCGAGGCGCTCGACGAGATCGCGGACTTCCGCTCGGCCCAGCAGCTGCACGAGACCCTGCGCGCCCGCGGCGAGTCCGTCGGCCTCGCGACCGTGTACCGGGCGCTGCAGGCGCTCGCGGACGCGAGCGAGGTGGACGTCCTGCGCGCCGAGGACGGCGAGAGCCTCTACCGCCGGTGCGCGCGCCGCGAGCACCACCACCACCTGGTGTGCCGGATGTGCGGCCGGACCGTCGAGATCGACGGGCCGACGGTCGAGGCCTGGGCCTCGAAGGTCGCCGCGGCGCAGGGCTTCGACGACATCGAGCACACGATCGAGCTCTGGGGCACCTGCGCGGACTGCCGCGCTGCCGCCGCGAGCTGACCTGTCAGACCCGCACCGACCTGTCAGACGTACAGGTCACCCGAGTGGCCTGTACGTCTGACACGTTGGGCTGCGTCTGACCGGTGGGTTGCCCGTCTGGGTAGTTGTGACAGGAAGAGTTCCGGCGGGTGTCTGCATTCGCAGGAGTACGTGGCAGGATGCGTGCATGACCTCAGCACGGCACGCCGCGGACCGGCGGGGCAGTCTCCCCGCGCGGGCCGAGGTGGTGGTCGTCGGCGGTGGTGCGATCGGCGCGTCGGTGGCGTTCCACCTCGCCGAGGACGGCGTCGACGTGCTGCTCTTGGAGGCCGAGGAGCTCGCCTCCGGCAGCTCGGGCAAGCCCATCGGGGGAGTGCGGGCGCAGTTCTCCGACCCCGCGAACGTCGACCTCGGCAACCGCAGCCTTGAAATGTACGAGGACTTCGCGCGCCGTCCGGGCGCGGACATCGGGCTGCAGCAGCCGGGCTACCTGTTCCTCCTGCCGGACGCCGACGACGTCACGCTCTTCGAGGAGTCGGTGGCCATGCAGAACGAGCGCGGGGTGGCGAGCCGCATGCTCAGCCCCGACGCCGTCCGCCGGCTCAACCCGTACGTCGACGTCGACAGGTACCGGGGCGCCGCCTACGCGGCGCGCGACGGGTTCGCCCACCCCAAGGCCGTCGTCGAGGGGTATGCCGCGGGGGCCGAGCGTCACGGCGCGACGGTCCGCACGCACGTGACGGCCGTCGACGTCGAGACGAGGGGTGACGACGTCGTCGCGGTCTGGACGAACCAGGGCCGGGTGCGGACCGGCGCGGTCGTGCTGTGCGCGGGCGCGTGGACGCGCGACGTTGCCACCAAGGCGGGGCTCGACCTGCCCGTCGACCCCTACCGGCGGCAGATCGGCTTCACCCCTGCGCTGGACCCGGCGCCGTCGCGGATCCCGTTCACCATCGACTACGGCACCACCTTCTACTTCCACAACGCGGCACCCGACGGCCTGCTGCTCGGGATCGCCGACCCGGCGACGCCCATCGCCTTCGAGCGCACGTACGACCCGTCCTGGCTTCCGCTGCTGCGCGGCGCGCTGGGGGCCTGCGCTCCCGAGCTGGTCGACGTACCCGTCGCGCGCGGCTGGGCGGGTCTCTACGAGATGACGCCGGACCACAACGCCCTCATCGGCGAGGCGACCGGCGTGCCCGGCCGCGTGCTGTACGCCGCAGGCTTCTCCGGCCACGGGTTCCTCCAGGCACCCGCGGTCGGCGAGGCGGTGCGTGACCTGTACGCGGGCCGCACACCACCGACCGACGTGTCCGGGTTCAGCGCCGACCGGTTCGCCACGGACGCCTCCGGCACGACCACCACCGGCCCGGGGCGACGAGGCCCCGAGGCCAACATCATCTGACGGATGGACAAGGAGACACCGATGTCGGCACCGACGTTCCTCGAGCCCTGGCAGCTGAGGGCCGCGTTCGCGCGCAGCCTCTCGGACATGTACGGCCAGGAGGTTCCGGCCTACACCACGCTGCTGGACGTGTCGCACGAGGTCAACGCCGACTTCGTGACGAAGAACGGGGCGGACGCCGAACGGCTCGGCTCCATCGCGCGCGTCACGGCGGAGCGGCACGGCGCGATCCGCGTGGGAACGCCCACCGAGATGTCGCAGGTCGCCCGAATCTTCGGCGCGATGGGCATGCAGCCGGTCGGGTTCTACGACCTGCGCGACGCGTCGTCCAGCTCCGTCCCGGTGATCTCGACGGCGTTCCGTCCGGTCGAGCGCGAGGAGCTGGCGCGCAACCCGTTCCGGGTCTTCACGTCGATGCTGGTGACGGCGGACCGCCGGTTCTTCACCGCGGACCTGGAGCAGCGCCTGGAGAACTTCCTCGGCGCCCGCACGCTGTTCGGCCCGGAGCTGCTGGCCCTGGCCGACCGGGCCGAGGCAGAGGGCGGCCTGCCCGAGGACCAGGCGGCGGAGTTCCTCCTCCTGGCGACCGAGGCGTTCGAGCTGTCCACCGAGCCGGTGGACCAGGCCTGGTACCGCGAGCTGGAGGCCGTGAGCGCCGTCGCGGCCGACATCGGCGGCATCGCCTCCACGCACATCAACCACCTCACGCCGCGCGTGCTCGACATCGACGACCTGTACGCGCGCATGGAGGCGCGCGGCATCACAATGATCGACGCGATCCAGGGCCCGCCGCGCTGGCCGGGCCCGGACGTCCTCCTGCGCCAGACGTCGTTCCGCGCGCTCGCCGAGCCGCGCACCTTCCGCACGGCCGACGGCGAGATCGTGAGCGACGCCCTGCGCGTGCGGTTCGGCGAGGTCGAGGCGCGTGGCATCGCGCTGACCCGCGAGGGCCGTGCCGCGTACGACGCGGCGGTCGTCGAGATCGACGAGGCCACTGCGGCGGCCCGCGCCGAGACCCCCGGCTTCACGGAGGCGCAGCGCCAGGAGATCGCCCGCGCCGTCTGGCACAAGACCTTCCCGACGACCGAGGCGGAGCTCGCCGCCCAGGGCCTCGGCTGGTTCACCTACGAGGTGGACGCCGACGGCACGGGCGTGCGCCGCGAACCCGTCGTCTACGAGGACTTCCTGCCGCGTTCCGCGGCCGGCATCTTCCAGTCCAACCTGACCTCGGACGGCGCGAAGGACGCGAGCCAGGAGGGCACGGACCGGGACGCCGACTGGATGGCGGGCGCCCTCGGCCGCGAGCTCAACGATCCCTTCGACCTGTACGCCGACCAGGTGGCCAGGTCGCTCGCCGCCGCCGCCGAGACCCTCGGCGTCGACCCGGCCACCCTCACCACGCCCAACCGCACAACGGGAGCATCGCGATGACCAGCACCACCACCCACACCCCGCTGACCACCGAGCTGCGGGACGCCGCGCTCGCCGCCCTGGAGCGGCTCGGGGCCAAGGCCCCGGCGGTCCCGGCCGACGGCGACTCGGCCGACGGCGGCCTCGCCGTCGTGTCGCCGCTGTCCGGCCAGCCCCTGCTCCACGTGCGTCGGGACGGCGCCGCGGAGGCCACCGCCGCCGTCGACCGGGCCGCCGAGGCCTTCACCACGTGGCGCTCCGTCCCCGCCCCCGTGCGCGGCCAGGTGGTCAAGCGCCTGGGCGAGCTGCTGACCGAGCACAAGAGCGACCTGGCCGAGCTGGTCACCATCGAGGCGGGCAAGGTCACGAGCGAGGCCCTGGGCGAGGTCCAGGAGATGATCGACATCTGCGACTTCGCCGTCGGGCTGTCGCGGCAGGTCGGCGGACGCACGATGCCGTCCGAGCGCCCGGGCCACCGCCTCATGGAGACGTGGCACCCGATGGGCGTCGTCGGCGTGATCAGCGCGTTCAACTTCCCCGTGGCCGTGTGGTCGTGGAACACCGCCGTCGCGCTCGTCTGCGGCGACACGGTCGTGTGGAAGCCGAGCGAGAAGACGCTGCTCTCGGCCGTCGGCGCCTCGGCGCTGCTCGACCGGGCGCTGGCCGAGGCCGGTTTCCCGGCGGGCGTCTCGCAGCTCCTTCTCGGCGACCTCGAGGCAGGCGAGGCCCTCGTCGCCGACCGGCGCGTGGCGCTCGTCTCGGCGACCGGCTCGGAGCGGATGGGCCAGCAGGTCGCCCCCGTCGTCGCCGCGCGCGGCGGCCGGTACCTCCTTGAGCTGGGCGGCAACAACGCGGCGATCGTCGCGCCGTCGGCGGACCTCGACCTCGCCGTGCGCGGCGCGGTGTTCTCGGCGGCCGGCACGGCCGGGCAGCGCTGCACCTCGCTGCGGCGCCTGATCGTGCACGAGTCGGTGGCGGACGAGGTCGTCGCGCGGCTCGCCAAGGTCTACGGCAGCCTGCCGGTCGGCGACCCGCGCGCCGAGGGCACCCTGGTCGGCCCGCTGGTCGACGCCGGTGCGCGCGAGCGCATGCTCGCGGCGATCGACGAGGCCGTCGCCGCGGGCGGCAGGCTCGAGGTGGGCGGCACCGCGGTCACCGTGCCCGGCGCCGAGGACGCCGCGTACGTGCAGCCCGCGATCGTGCGGATGGTGACGCAGGCCGACGTCGTCAAGCGGGAGACGTTCGCGCCGATCCTGTACGTGCTGACCTACTCGGAGCTGTCCGAGGCGATCGCGCTGCACAACGACGTGCCCCAGGGCCTGTCGTCGTCGATCTTCACGATGGACGTGCGCGAGGCCGAGACGTTCATGTCGGAGGCCGGCTCGGACTGCGGCATCGTGAACGTCAACATCGGGACGTCCGGTGCGGAGATCGGCGGCGCGTTCGGCGGCGAGAAGTCGACGGGCGGCGGGCGCGAGTCCGGTTCGGACGCGTGGAAGCAGTACATGCGCCGCGCCACGAACACGATCAACTACTCGACGGAGCTGCCGCTGGCGCAGGGCGTCAACTTCGGCTGAGCCCTCGGCCGGGTCCGCGAAGTAGAGCGCCTGTCCGGTCTCCTTGGTTACACCAGGGAGACGCGGACAGGCGC
>NZ_JBHXBG010000198.1:0-8651 GCF_042726755.1 Promicromonospora sp. NPDC060271
TCCGTGGGGACCGTTTCGAGCTGGGCGGTCAGTCGTTGCTCAGGCCGAGGCCCTTGGTGAGGTCGGACAGTGAGCCGGACGGTGCCGACGGGCTGGGCGACGTCTCGGGCAGTGTCGGGGACGTCGGCTGCTGGCTGGGTTCCGACGGGCTGGGTTCCGACGGGCCGGTTGACGGCGACGGGGAGCCGGAGGGCTCCTCGCCGGGGTCCGAGGGAACCGGCGTCGGCGACGGGACGGGCGAGGGATCCGGACCGGTCGGGGGAGCCGTCGGCTTGGGCGCTGGCTTGCTCGGCGTCGGCTTGGGCGTCGGCGTCGGCTTTGGCTTCGGCTCGCTCGGGCTCGGCTTCGGCTTGGGTTTCGCGGCGGGCTTGGCCGGCTTCTTCGCCGGTGGCTTGGTGCTCGGCTCGTCCTTCGGCTTCGTCGGCCGCTGACGTGCCTCGGAACCCGGAGAGTCGTCCTTCGGCCGCCGGTCGGCCGCCGCTGCCGCACGTGAACCGGTGTTCCCGGCGGAGCTCGACGCGAACGCCGGGCCCCACGTGTCGACGTCGGACGGGTCGACCGCTCGGTCGGGAACCGGCCCGGCCGCGAAGAACTCGAAGTGCCACGGCTCGGGCTTCGCTCCGCCCGGCCGGGCCCACGACGGGTTGTCCCACCCGTAGTCCGGACCGTGTATCCGCAGCCAGGTGTACTCGGGGGACGCGCCGCCGGAGATGGGGTCGCTGAGATCCACCGCGAGGCCCCAGCCGTGGTTGGACGTGCCCGGCACGGCAGCCAGGTGCGGCTTCGAGCCCGCGAGGCTGATCTGCTCCACGTAGGTGCGGTACGAGTCGGTGATCGGGATCGGGTAGCCGAACCTCCGCTCGAACTTCTCGCTCAGCGCCGTCAGCCGTTCCGCGGCGTCGCAGCGCAGCATGTGCCCCGGTGCGAACTCGAGGTCGCAGAGCACCGCCGCCGGGATCCGGCCGTTGGCATAACCGAGCGTCGAGTCGCCGAACACCGCGACCACGTCGTCAAGGCTCGAGCGCAGCGAGGAGCCCGGACGCCCTGGACCGCCCGCGAGCAGCGGCGAGCCGCCCGCGCGCTGCACCTCGACGGGAGCACCCGACGCCGACCGGTCCAGCATGCCCGCCAGCCGCACCGCCGCGACCGTGACCTGGTCATAGGTGACGAGGCCGATCTCCGGGCCTATCTCGTGCGGCTCGCCCTCCGGCGCCGTCCGGCCGCTCGCGTGCGAGTGGCCCTCCGCGGCGCGCACGTAGGACACGGCGACGGCCGACAGGACCTCCTGCCGCGCCGGTTCCTCGACGTCCTGCGGGCCCTGGCGCTCCGCGGCGGCGCGGGCGACCGGCGCGTCCTGGACGCGCAGGCCCCCGTTCTGCTCGTCGGACGGCCGCTGCTGCGCCTGGTAGGTCGTGTACAGCATCCCGAGCTCGGCAGCCGCCTGTGCGATCGCCGGGCTGAAGTCCGGACCCTGCTCTCGCGCCAGCTTCTCGGCCCGCTCCAGGAGCGCCACGATCTGCTCCACGCTCACGTCCGCGGGGACGGCCCGGACGGCCGGCTCAGCCCTGATCTCGCCGTTGTGCTCGGCGGAGTGGTACTCCGCGGAGTGCCGCTCGGCGAAACGTTCGCCGTCGCCGTCGGACAGCTGCCCGGGCGGGACATTCGCCGAGACGGTGAAAAGCAGACCCCCGGCGGTCACGGTGGCGACAATGCCTGCCCAGCCGGTGCGGACCAATCTGTTCAGGTCCGATCTGTTCAGGAACAATCTGTGAGAAACCGGTACGGATACGGGCACAGCGAACTTCTTCGCCTCGTCCTTCACACGTCGCTCCCTCAGTTTGGTGCGTTCATTCGTGGTGCGTCTCGCTCGGACCTGTCCGCGGCGGTTAAAGGATCTCTTGGGGGCCGTTAAAGGAGTATCACGAGTTGGGTTGACGCACGAGGCGAAGCCCGTGTGCGGTCGCACTTCCGGTCGCGGAGAGGAGGACCAGCCGTAGGCTTCCTCTGGCATTGCCCATTGAAGGTAATGGGAGTTTCCTGAGAGGGGAGCGGGCGTGGATCCAGAGCACGGGTCTTGGGCGGGCGGCTGGTCGGCAGGATCGTCAGGGCGGGCAGCGGACCAGGGCGGTGGGGGACTGGATCGCGTGGTGCACGGCAGGGACCGGGAACTGAGACTCGTCGAGGCGTTCGTGACCGGTCTCGACCCCACGACCCTTGTGGTGAGCGGCCTCAGCGGTATCGGCAAGAGCACGACGGTGCTGGCCGCGCTGCACCGGATCGGCGCACAGGCTTCGGCGGTGCGGGTCGTGCGGTCGTGCGCGTCGCGTCCGTACGCCCAGGCGCTCTCCGGTCGCCCGCACCTCGACCTGTCGGCCTACTCGGCCCCGGCGCCGGCCTCGGCCCTGGTCGGCTCAGCGCCGGCCGAGCCGGCGCCGCTCGGCTCGGCGCCGGGGCACGAGCTCGACGTGGCCGGTCTCCTGGACGCGGTGGGCTCCGCCGTCGGACCGGAGAGCGCGGGGCCCCGGATCCTGTTCGTCGACGACCTGGACGTGCTCTCGGCCGGCCGGGCCGCCTGGCTGCAGCAGCTCGGGGACCTGGCCTACGAGCGCGGCTGGCGCATCCTGGCGGCGGCCCGGCACGTCCCGGTGGGCCCGCTGCCCGACGACGTCGAGGTGCTCGACCTCGGACCGCTCGACGCCCCGTCGCTGCGCCTGGTGCTGGACGCCGCGCTGCGAACACCGCTGGCCGCCGACGTCGCGGAGCGCCTGCACTGGTGGAGCTCGGGCAACCCGCGGATCGCCCTCGAGCTCGCCGACGCGCTGAGTCCCGGGCAGCGGCGTGGCGGCGAGCACTGGCCCGGCCCGGACGCCGTCGGGCCGGTGGCCCGGCGGACCTTCCAGGTGCTGCTGGGCGGTCTCGACGACACCGCGAGGTCCCGGCTCGCGAACCATCCGGTCCTGGCGGCGGCCGGCGTGCTGGACCGCACGGTCGACGACTCCGCGCAGTGGAGCGTCGGGCTCGGCACCATCTCGGTCCCGCCGGGACCCGGCGACGTGAACCGGCTGGCCGCGCGCTACCCGCTGCTCGCGCTGCTGTGCCGGGAGCAGGCCCGCGAGACGGCCGACGCCGGGTCCCCCGAGGACGAGCCTGCCGACGCCGGACCGGCCCCCGACGGCGACCGTCCGGCCTTCCCGGTCGCCGCCACCCTCGCCGAGGTGATCCTGAACGGGCTGCACCTGGACGCCGTCGACGGGCTCTCCTCCGGCGAGCGGGAACCACGTGCCGCAGCCCGTGCGGTCGGCCTCACGCTGCTGAGCGGGGCGACGTGGGCGGACGACCGCGCCCGCTGGTGGACGCCCGCGACGGTCAGCCGGGAGTGGACGGATCACCTGTGGTGGTCCGGGGCGACGGCCGTCGAACCCGCGCAGAGTGCGGCAGGGGAGCGCGCCGCCGCAGCGCTGATCCAGCTTGAGCGCACCGGCTGCCTTGCCGATCCGGCCGGCCTGCGTACGGACCTCGAGGTGATCGGGTCGACGCGGCGCCTGGACTGGGTGGGCGTCTGCCTCCAGGTGCGCGCCCGGCTGCTGCTGGGCGACGCGGCCGGGGCGCGGCGGCTCCTGGACGGCGAGTCGGGCACGTCGTCCGGCAGGACCGTCGCGGAGGTCGTGGCGAGGCACCTCGCCGCCGCGAGGGTCGCGATGTTCGAGGGGTGCGCGGCCGACGTCCGGCAGTGCCTCGCCCGCGTGACCGACCTCCGCCCCAGCGTCGCGGACTGGCTCCCGGTCCAAGGGCTGCGCGCCGCCGCGGCCGCGATGCTCGACGGCAGGGCGCCGACCAGCTCGGTCCCGCTGTCGGCCGAGGCGTGGTCGACCAGAGCGCTCGGCGAGTTCGCCGTGGACCTCGGCGCGGCCCATCTCGCCGTCGGGCAGGCCGAACGGGCCGCCGAGCTCCTGGCCCTCGGGCTCGAACAGTGCCAGTGGCCCTACCGGGGCCGGGTCCAGGCGCGGGCCGACCTGGTCGAGGCGGTCCTGGCCTCGAGAGGCGTCCACGGCGAGCTGCCTCGGGCGGCGCTCGCCGACCCGCCGATCGAGCCCGCCGAACGGGGCGGCGCGGACACCGGCGCGGCCTACGCGCGGCTGCAGGCCATGCTGGCGGCCGCGGGGACGCGAGACGACGTCGAGGACTGGCTGCCTGCCTCCCGCCTGGTCTCGCCGTGGCAGCGGCTGCGGTCGCTCGTCGCCTACGGGCGGTACTGCCTGGCCCACGGGGACCGCGCGGCCTCGGAGCCCGCTCTGACGGAAGGCCGGGTGCTCGCCCGGCTGGCCGGCACGCCCGGCTGGCGCAAGGCGATCGACGCGTGCCTCGCCGGCTTCGGCACGTCGGACGGTCCGGGCTGGGCCCGGCTGAGCGGGAACGACCGCGAGTTCGTCCGCCTGGCCCTGCGGGGAGTCACCAATGCGCGGATCGCGGAGGCGGCCTACGTCTCCGAGCGCACCGTCGCCAATCGCCTGCGCCAGATCTATGTGCTCCTGCGGGTACGGGACCGCAAGGAACTGATGGAACTGGCCGAGGTGGACCCGCCCGGCTGGCTCACCGGCAACGGCTGAGGTATTTTTTCACCCGCTCCTTTTTGAGCTCTTTCGTCGCTTGCTGGGTCAGTGACCGAAATTCCCCGCCCTTTGTGCTCCGAGTTGTCCTCGGTTGCATCGACGCACTTTGTCCTGCGCGGCACTGCGCTCGTGCATGATTGCCGTTCACGCGTGGCAGACCATTGCATTCCTGTGTCTTCTGAGGGCGGGCACGTACCTGATCTGGTGCGGGTCACAGCAATTCCGACGCCGTTGCAGCAGGCGCGAACGTGAGGAGTGATCTTCTTGGTCTCGACGCATGTGCCGTTCTTCCGAAGGCGAGATTCCCGAGGGCGAGTGCGAGGTGGCGCGACGTTGCGCAGAGGCCTCGCCGCAGTGGCCGCCTCAGCGCTCTTGATCACGGCGGTCGGCGCCCCCGCCGTCGCCGTGGACAACTACCCCGACGAGCCCTCCGAAGCGGAAGCCAGCGTGCTGGCGTCAGAGCTCATGCAACAGGAGCTGCTGGGTGCGGCGACCTCCGACGCGGGGTCGCTCAGCAACCCCGGCCCGAACACGGAGAACCTGAACGTCGACCTCCTCGGGTCCCAGGTGCTCGCGCTCGGCGACATCCAGCTCCCGGTGGACCAGTTCCTCGACTTCGGGCAGATCGGCGCACTCGCCAGCACCAGCGAGGCCTCCGGTCCCGTGGACGCGCACGCCGTGTCCGGCCTGCTGGGCGCCGACGGCGGCGTCACCCTTGACGGTGCGGAGGACTCCTTCGGCACCGCGTCCATCGACGTGCTGT
Source organism: Promicromonospora sp. NPDC060271 (assembly GCF_042726755.1). NCBI lineage: Bacteria > Bacillati > Actinomycetota > Actinomycetes > Micrococcales > Promicromonosporaceae > Promicromonospora > Promicromonospora sp. NPDC060271. Next base: position 5,374 of record NZ_JBHXBG010000198.1, read on the forward strand.
CGCTGGCGGAGCTCGTCGGCGTGGACGGCATCACCGACGCGGTGGTCGACGAGCTCACGATCGAGCTGGGCGCCCTCGGCGCCGAGGTCATCGCCGAGGACGGCGTGATCCTCGACCCCGACGGCGGCGTGACCGGACCGGGGCAGTACCGCCTCGGCGACGGCACCCTGCGCCTGCACTCGCCGGTCGTCGAGGGGGCCGCGGAGAGCATCTACGACCTTGGCGGCGCGATCGACACGCAGATCGAGACGCTGGTCAACGACACGCTCGACATCTCGGCGCTGACCGCGCTGCTGGCAGCGGTCCCGGGGATCCCGGAGCCGACGGTCACCGTCGACTCGGACATGCAGGAGACGCTGTTCCAGTCGGTCGTGGGGGAGCCGATCACGTCGGCGAACCAGCTCGTGACCCTCGACCTCTCCACCGGTGAGCTGCAGGTCCACCTGGAGCACCTGGTCGAGGGCAACGACCCATGGGGTGGTGGCGACGACGTGGGCATGAACGGTCTCGCCCCCAACTACGAGGTCCTGGACGACCAGACGTACCCGCAGATCGCCGAGGGCATCCACGAGATCATGCAGGAGGCCACGCGCATCCTGATCGGTGCGATCGAGGACTCCCTGAACGCGGTGACGATCGACATCGCGTTCTACGACCAGTCGGCGCTCGGCACGCTCGACGTGTCCTGGTCGGTGCCGCTGGCCGACGCCGTGAACGGTGACTTCCCGCAGGTCGTCAACAACAGCACGGGCACGCAGGCGGTGGTCGGCGCGCTGCTGGCGACGACGATCAACGGCCTCGGCAACACCGCAGCGCCGATCTTCGGGGCGGTCTACGACCTCATCATCAGCGACGCGGGCGACCAGATCTTCGAGCTGCTGATCAACGACATCAAGACGGGCATCACCTCGACGATCGGTGCGGCCCTGTCGCCCGTGTTCGACATCGTGGTGCAGTTCGTCTCGCTGCAGATCAACCACCAGGAGACGGCTACCTGCACCACCGCCGACGGCACGGAGCTGCTCGGCCAGCTCGAGGTCTCCGCGCTCAGCCTCGGACTCGTCCAGGCGGCGGACGCCGGCCGGATCGGCCTCGGCAACGCCGGGGTGCGGATCGACGCCTGCGACCTGGCGGCCATCGCCCCGACCCTCGCGGTCGACCCGGGCGAGGTGCCCCCGGGCGGCACGACGACGGTGACCGGCGAGGGCTACACGCCGAACTCGACGGCCACGGTGCAGCTCACGGATGCCGACGGCAACCCCGTCGGTGACCCGATCACGGTGGACACGGACGAGAACGGCGCCTTCACGACGCCGCTCGTGGTGCCGGAGGACGCCGAGCCGGGTGACTACACGGTGGTCGGCACGGACGACACGACGGACACGCCCGCGGAGGCGCCGCTGGTCGTGACCCCGCCGTCCGCGATCACTCCGGAGCTGACCGTCGATCCGGCGGAGGTGGCTCCGGGCGGCTGCACGGAGGTGTCCGGCACCGGCTACACGCCCAGCTCGACGGCCACGGTCCAGCTCACGGACGCCGACGGCAACCCCGTCGGTGACCCGATCACGGTGGACACGGACGAGACCGGTGCGTTCACCACGGAGCTCTGCGTCCCCGAGGACGCCGAACCGGGTGACTACACGGTGGTCGGCACCGACGACACGACGGGTACGCCCGCCGAGGCGCCGCTCGTGGTGACCGAGGCGCCGGCGATCGACCCGGTGATCACTGTCGACCCGGCGGAGGTCGTGCCGGGTGGCACGACGACGGTGACCGGCGAGGGCTACACGCCCGACTCCACGGCGACGGTGCAGCTCACGGACGCCGACGGCAACCCCGTCGGTGACCCGATCGTCGTCGACACGGACGAGAACGGTGGCTTCACGACGCCGCTCGTGGTGCCGGAGGACGCCGAGCCGGGTGACTACACGGTCGTCGGCACCGACGACACGACGGACACTCCGGCCGAGGCGCCGCTGACCGTGATCACCGGAGCCGAGCAGTGCGAGTCGGCACCCGAGCTCACGGTGACGCCGAGCTCCGCACCGGCGGGCGCGACCGTGACGGTGGTGGGCACCGGCTTCCCGGCCGGGGTCGACGTCACGGTGCAGCTCACCGACTCCGAGGGCAACCCCGTGGGCGACCCGGTCACGGTCACTCCGGACGAGGACTGCTCGTTCACCACGGACTACACGATCCCCGAGGACACCGAACCTGGTGACTACGAGGTAGTGGCGGAGCCCGAGGACGGCAGCGACGGCGCCGAGGCGCCGCTCACGGTCGAGCCCGCGGACATCACGCCGTCGCTGACGGTCGACCCGACCGAGGTCGAGTCGGGTGACTGCACGACGGTGACGGGTGACGGCTACACGCCTTCTTCGACGGTCACTGTCCAGCTCACGGATGCCGACGGTAACGCAGTGGGCGACCCGATCGTCGTCGACACCGACGAGAACGGTGCCTTCACGGTCGACCTGTGCGTGCCCGAGGACGCCGAGCCCGGTGACTACACCGTGGTCGGCACCGACGACACGACGGGTACGCCCGCCGAGGCGCCGCTGACCGTGATTACCGGTGCCGAGCAGTGCGAGTCGGCACCCGCGATCACCGTGGAGCCCAGCTCCGTGGAGGCCGGCGAGACCGTGACGGTGGTGGGCACCGGCTTCCCGGCCGGGGTCGACGTCACGGTTCAGCTCACCGACGCCGAGGGCAACCCGGTGGGCGACCCGGTCACGGTCACTCCGGACGAGGACTGCTCGTTCACGACGGACTACACGGTTCCGGAAGGCACCGAGCCCGGTGACTACGAGGTCGTCGCGGAGCCCGAGGACGGCAGCGAGGGCGCCGAGGCGCCGCTCACGGTCGAGCCGACGGCCATCGACCCGTCGATCACGGTGGCTCCGGCGGAGGTCGCGCCGGGTGGCACCACGACGGTGACCGGCGAGGGCTACACGCCCGACTCGACGGTGACGGTGCAGCTCACGGATGCCGACGGCAACCCCGTCGGTGACCCGATCGTCGTCGACACGGACGAGAACGGTGGCTTCACGACGCCGCTCGTGGTGCCCGAGGACGCCGAGCCCGGCGACTTCACGGTCGTCGGCACGGATGACACCACGGGTACTCCGGCCGAGGCGCCGCTGACCGTGATCACCGGAGCCGAGCAGTGCGAGTCGGCGCCGGAGCTCACGGTGACGCCGAGCTCCGCACCGGCGGGCGCGACCGTGACGGTGGTGGGCACCGGCTTCCCGGCCGGGGTCGACGTCACGGTGCAGCTC
>NZ_JBHXBG010000198.1:8746-9751 GCF_042726755.1 Promicromonospora sp. NPDC060271
CTACACGATCCCCGAGGACACCGAACCTGGTGACTACGAGGTAGTGGCGGAGCCCGAGGACGGCAGCGACGGCGCCGAGGCGCCGCTCACGGTCGAGCCTGGCTCCGGTCCAGGAGAGCAGTGCACGGACCCGACCCTGGTCGCCGACCCGACGACCGTCGAGCCGGGCGGCGAGGTGACCGTCACCGGTACGGGCTTCCCCGCGGGCGTCGAGGTCAGCGTCACGCTGACCGACGCATCGGGTGACCCCGTCGGCGACACCGTCACCGTGACCCCGGACGAGGACTGCGGGTTCACGGTCACCATCCAGATCCCGGACGACGCGGATCCCGGCGTGCACGTCATCGTCGCGGAGCCGGAGGACGGCAGCGACGGGGCCGAGGTACCGATCACCGTGACGGGACCTGACTCCAGGACGCTGACCGCCTGGTTCGAGGAGGACTCGGTGAAGCCTGGCGCGAGCCAGACTCTCTACGCCTCGGGCTTCGAGCCGGGTGAGATGGTCGTCGGCGTGATCCGCTCGACGTCGGTCCGGCTGCAGGCCGCCGCCGCGGACGAGACGGGGCAGGTCGAGTGGACCTTCATCGTCCCGCCCGGGCAGAAGGCGGGTTCCTACATCGGAACCGCCACCAGCCAGACGATCGGGGACTCCGCGGCTGCCTCCTTCAAGGTGGCGCTGACGTCCTCCGGTGGTGGCGACGGTGACGGGAACGGCAACGGCAACGGCAACGGGAACGGGAATGGGAACGGCGGGTCGGGCAACGGCAACGGTTCGGGCTCCGGCTCGGGCGGTCTGGCCGCTACCGGTGCGGACGTCGCCACCCTGGTGACCGTCTCGATGCTCCTGCTCGGAGCTGGTGCGGTACTGATCCGGCGTCGACGTGAGCTCGCGATGGCCGCGGCCACGGCCATGGGCAAGATGCCTGACGAGCAGTAGCAGGTGACCGCGGACGGCCGGTGATCCGGCCGGCGGGTGAGCCGGCCCGGCACGAGAACCTTCGTGCC
>NZ_JBHXBG010000199.1:0-9684 GCF_042726755.1 Promicromonospora sp. NPDC060271
AAGTAGAGCGCCTGTCCGAGTCTTCCTGGGTGTCACCAGGGAGATGCGGACAGGCGCTCTACTTCGCGGACCCTGCCGGAGGTCAGGCGACCGGGGCCGCCGGGCGGTCCTGCTTGGGAGTGCCCTGGTCGAGGCGCTGGTCGCGCACTGCTTCGTACGTCGCCTTGATGGCGATCGACGAGCGGTCGTACGTGCGCTGCGCGACGCGGACGAACAGGTAGTCCACGACCGTGAGCTGAGCGATGCGGCTCGACATGGCACCGACCCGGAACTGGGTCTCGCGGGCCGTCGTGGCCAGGACGACGTCGGACACGAGGCCGATCGGCGCGTCCGGGAAGTTCGTGATCGCCGCCGTGAGGGCGCCGCGCTTGCGGGCGTTCTCGAGCGCCGTGTTGGTCTCGCGCGTCTGCCCCGAGTGCGAGACCGCTACCGCGACGTTGCCCGGCTCGAGCAGGGCCGACGAGGCGAGCTGCTGGTGCGGGTCGGGGGACGTGAACACGAAGATGCCGATGCGCTGCAGCTTCATCGCCAGGTCGGCGGCGGCGAGGTTGGACGAGCCGACGCCGTAGACGTCGACCCGCTTGGCCTCTGCGATGGCCGTGGCGACCCGCTCGATCGCGTCGGTGTCGATCATGCGGGCGGTCTCTTCGATGGTCCGCGCCTCGTGGAACGCGATCTTCGAGACGACGGCCTCGATGTCGTCGGTCTGGTTGATCTCGCCTTCGGCGATGCCGGACCGCTCCATCTCGACCTCGCGCCGGCTGGTCGCCTGGGCCAGGTCGATCCGGAACTCCGGGTAGCCCGCGTAGCCGACGGCACGGCAGAACCGCACCACGGTGGCCTGTGACGTGTCCGCGTGACCGGCGAGCTCGGTGATGGTCGACTGGACGACGGTGTTGGGGTCGTCGAGGACCGTCTGAGCCACTCTGGCCTCTGCTGGCCGCAGCGTCGGTAGTGCGCGCCTGAGTCGGACGAGGACGTCACCTGTCATGTCGCATCTCCCGGGTTGGGGGTGGTGGGGCTGGGGGTCGGAAACTTACACCCGTACCGGGGATTCGGGCATGACGGGGTAGTGAAGGAACGCCTCGGTGACGGACCGTCGGTCACTGAAGCTCGTCACCAGGCAGCTCGATGGTCGAGAGCTCCGCGGCGAGGATCTCCCTGGCGCCGGTGTCTTCCGGGGTCTCGTGCAGCGTGTGGTGGCCGTCGACGCGGACGGTCAGCCACGGGCGGAAACCACCGACCGACTGCGGCGCGCTGCTCAGGCGCCGGGCCAGGGTGAGCGCACCGTCCAGCGGCGTGCCACCGCTGGGTACGAGGGAGACGTCAGGCCGGTCGACGGAGAGGTGCTTGGTCAGCGACACCGTGAGCGGTGACTCCTCCTGCACCAGACGACCGGTCGTGGAGGCGAGCGGCGGGATCCCGCGGCCGAGTGCGCTGGACAGCGTGTCGGCGAGGTGCCGCCCGGCCTCTTCGAGGATGCGGATCGACGTCGGGTCGCCCTCTGCCGCGGCGATGATGACCTCCGGGGCCATCGAGGCGAGCTGCTTGGCGCGCTCGGCGTTCTTGTAGAACTGGTTGGGCCAGCTCTCGATCAGGCCGAACTTGGCGACCGCTGCGTCCAGCAGGCGCTTCGAGGCGCCGCGGCTCGCGCCGTCGTGGTACCGGCCGGCGGCACGCAGCGCCTCGCCACCGACCCAGACACCGGCTCCGAGGTCACCGAGCAGGTGACCCCAGCCGTCGGCGCGACGCCAGCGGTTCACACCGTCGAACCCGAACGCGACAGCGCCCGTGCCGACGGAGAGCACTGCACCGGCGCGACCGGCGCGCCCGCGGAGGGCTCCGATGTGTGCGGTCAGCGCGTCACCCGCGACGGCGGTCCGGTTGGTACGCAGCTCGCGGGCCAGGATGTCGTGGATCTCGGTGGGCTTCTCGACCAGGGAGGTCAGTCCCGTGATGCCGACGGCGGCGGACGAGACGGGAGCGGTGCTGCCGTCGCTCATGCCGTCGTGGCCCATGCGGGCGGCCCACGCGTTGAAGGACTGGCACAGCGATGCGACGACCGCCGCGGCATCGCTGCCGTGGTGGTTCACCTTCACGGCGCGGCCGGTCAGGCTGATGCGCTCGGGGTGCGTCGAGTTGCCGAACTCCGCGACCAGGCGCGAGCCACTACCGCCTACGTCGAGAGCGACGACCCAGGCGTCGATCGCCACTTCATCGATATCCAGTGCGAGTTCGGACACCAGGTCATTCTGACACGGAACCGGGGCAAGGATGTCTAAAGAAAGGAGGAAATTCTGGTCTGTTCTGCCGCGCCATCTTGCCAAATGTCGGTTGTGTCCGACCGATGTGCCCGACGCCGGAGTCGCACCTTCCGTACCAAGGGCGGGTCCGGCGCCGGACACCGCAGGCACCGTCGCCTACTGTGAACACGTGCGCGGAGAGTTCAAGGTTCCACACGGAAAGCTGGTTCGTGTCGAGACCGAGGTGGTCGACACCGACGGGTCGCCCGGCAGGCTGGCGGACACGAGGGTGAGCGGGGACTTCTTCCTCGAACCCGACGAGGCCCTCGAGGCCATGGGCCAGGCCCTCGACGGACTGCCCGCCGACGCCCCCAAGGCCCAGCTCGCCGAGGCGGTGCGGGGCGCCCTGGAGGGCGCCACGGCCGTCGGGTTCGACGCCGACGCCGTGGCCGTCGCCACCCGGCGCGCGCTGGGCCACGCGACGGCCTGGGAGGACCACGAGTTCCAGGTGATCCGCACCCCCGCGGTGTCACCGCTGCTCAACGTCGCGCTCGACCAGGTGCTGACCGAGGAGCTGGGCGCCGGACGGCGCGGGCCGACCCTCCGGTTCTGGGAGTGGGACGAGTCGGCCGTGATCATCGGATCGTTCCAGTCGCTGCGCAACGAGGTCGACACCGAGGGTGCCGCGCGGCACGGGGCCCGCGTGATCCGGCGGATCTCCGGGGGCGGCGCCATGTTCATGGAGCCCGGCAACACCATCTCGTACTCCCTGTACGTGCCGGGCTCGCTCGTGGACGGGCTGAGCTTCGAACGGTCCTACGCGTTTCTCGACGACTGGGTGGTCGGCGCCCTGCACGGGCTCGGCATCGACGCCGCGTACGTGCCCCTGAACGACATCGCCTCGCCGTCCGGCAAGATCGCGGGCGCCGCCCAGAAGCGGCTCGCCGGGGGCGCCGTCCTGCACCACGCGACCATGGCGTACGACATGGATGCCGACAAGATGACGGACGTGCTGCGGATCGGGCGCGAGAAGCTCAGCGACAAGGGCACCCGTAGCGCGAACAAGCGCGTGGACCCGCTGCGCTCCCAGACCGGGCTGGACCGGAGCGCGGTGATCGACGCGCTGGAGGCGGCGTTCCGCGCGCGGTACCGGACCGTGCCCGGCGAGATCACCGCGCAGGAGTGGGCGCTCGCCGAAGGGCTGGTCGAGTCGAAGTTCGGTACGGAGAAATGGACCGCTCGCGTGCCATAGGGCCCGGGTCAGGATGGGCAATCACGGTTTGGTAACACCCCTAGCAGATCATTCATCGCGTCAGTAATCTCCACGCAATGCCGCGTATCGGGAATTTCATTTCTCAGCAATTCACCTGGCTGCTCTCGCGGCGCTCAGCGCAGGACCAGCGGAAGGATGCCGAACGATGACTCGAGCGATGCGACGGCCCGTGGCGGCGGCCACCGGTGCACTGCTTCTGGCGGCCACGACGGCGGCGTGCGGCGGGGGCAGCGGGGGCGGTGACGGCGACGGGGCCGGCTCCCTCAGCGTCTGGATCATGCAGGGCACCAACCCGGGCGCCGAGGACTTCTTCGCCGACGTCTCGGCGGCGTTCGAGGAGGAGACCGGCGCGACGCTCGACGTCGAGTTCGTCGAGTGGGCCGACGCGCACGACCGGTTCGTCACCTCCATCGCCGGCGGCACGACCCCCGACGTCGCGGAGACCGGCACCACCTGGACGCCCGAGTTCGCCGACGCGGGCGCGCTCGCGCCGCTCGACGAGTACGTGGACGGCGCGGGCGTCGGCGACGACCTGGTCGAGGGCCTCGTCGAGGCCGGGACCTACGACGAACAGCTCTACGGCATGCCCTGGTACGCGGGCGTGCGTTCGCTCGTCTACAACACGGAGATGTTCGAGCAGGCCGGTGTCGAGCCGCCCACCACGTGGGCCGAGCTCGAGGAGGCCGCGGCGGGGCTCAAGGAGGAGTACCCGGACAAGATCGCCGTCGCCGTCCCCGGTGACGCCGAGTTCACCGTCTACCCGTGGGTGTGGGGCGCGGGCGGCGAGGTCGCGACGCTCGACGGCGACACCTGGACCTCGGGCCTGGACAGCCCGCAGGCGCAGGAGGGCATCGGGTTCTGGACCGGCCTGGCCACCGAGGGCGGCTACTCGTCGGAGGGCGCCACCACCTGGCGCGAGACCGACGTGCTGGACGCGTTCGCCGCCGGCGACGTCGGCATGGCGGTCATGGGTTCGTGGACCCCTGGCGCGACCGTCGAGGCCAACCCCGACATGGAGGGCAAGTTCGCCGCCGTGCCGATCCCGGGGCAGGACGGCGGCATCGCCCCGTCGGTCCTCGGCGGCTCGCACCTGAGCATGTTCGAGACGGCCGAGGACAAGGAGCTCGCCTGGACGTTCATCGAGATGATGACCACCGGCGAGTTCGCGCAGCAGTGGGGCGAGCAGTCCGGGTACTTCCCCGGCCAGGTCTCCCTGCTGGACGAGACCCTGGCGAGCACCGACCCGCTCGTGGCGCCGTTCGCCGAGCAGTTCGTCGACGGCGGGGCCTCCGTGCCCGCGGCGCCGACGTACGGCGCGGTGCAGGCCAAGCTCACCACCAGCACGATGATGCAGTCGATCCTCTCCGGGGAGGCGGACGTCGCGACGGCGAGCAAGGCCGCCGCCGAGGAGATGACGAACGTGCTGAACGGGTCTGAGTGACCGAGCGAGTGACTGAGCACGTGACCGAGCAGGTGACTCGGCCGTCGGCGCAGGCCCGGCCGCGAGAGACACTGCCACGGCTCAGCCGGGCCAGGGCCGCCGTCGTGCGGCCCTGGCTGCTGCTCGCCCCGGCGCTGATCGTGCTCGCGGTGCTGCTGCTGTGGCCGCTGGTGCGGGTGTTCCTCTTCTCCCTGCAGGACTACGGCCTGCGCGAGATCACGACGGGCGAGCCGAACTGGATCGGCACCGCGAACTACGCCGAGATCCTCGGCTCCCCCGAGCTGTGGACGGTCGTGCTGCCCAACACCGTCGGGTTCGCCGTGCTGTCCGTTGCGGGGACCGTCGCGTTCGGCACGGCGGTCGCGGTGCTGCTCGCGTCGCTCGGCACGTTCTGGCGCACCGTCACGTCCAGCGCGATCATGGCCGCCTGGGCCATGCCCGCCGTCACCGGCACGTACGTGTGGGTGTGGATCTTCGACGCCGACCGCGGCGTCTTCAACGACGTCCTCATGGGCCTCGGCCTGCTGGACGAGCCCACCAACTGGTTCACCGACCGGTGGTCGTTCTACGCCATCGTGCTCCTGAACGTGATCCACCACGGGTTCCCGTTCGTCGCGGTCACCGTGCTCGCCGGGCTGCTCGGAGTGCCGAAGGAGATGCTGGAGGCCGCCGAGATGGACGGCGCCGGGGCGTTCCGCCGGTTCTTCTCGATCATCGTGCCGCAGCTCCGGCAGGTGTTCGCCGTCGTGATCATCCTGTCGACCATCTGGGACTTCAAGGTGTTCGCGCAGGTGTACCTCATGCCCGGCGGCGCAGGCTCGAACCGGTCGGTGCTCAACCTCGGGGTGTGGTCGTACGTCGAGTCGTTCGGGCAGAACAGGTACGGCTTCGGCTCCGCGATCGCAGTGCTGCTCACGCTGCTGCTGCTCGCCATCACCGCGGTCTACGTGCGTACCGTGCTGGCGGAGGAGGAACGATGAGCTCACGGCGCTCGCCCCTGCGGCAGCTCGGCAAGGGTGTGCTCGTCGCGCTCCTGCTCGTGTTCACCCTGTTCCCCGTCTACTGGATGCTGAACAGCTCGCTCGACGCGCGGGCCGGGCACACCAGCAGCTTCTGGCCCGCCGAGCCAACGCTCGACCACTACGTGTTCGTGCTCACCGAGGGCGGGTTCGGCACGTTCCTGCGCAACTCCCTGGTGGTGGCGCTCGGCACCGTGCTGGTCTCAGCGGTGCTGGCCCTCCTCGCCTCGGTGGCCGTCGCACGCTTCCGCTTCACGATGCGCACCCAGATCCTCATGCTGGTCCTCATCGTCCAGATGGTGCCGCTCGAGGCGCTGGTCATCCCGCTGTTCGTCCAGGTGCGCGACCTGCAGCTGCTGGAGACCCTGATCGGCCTGGTCGTCGTGTACGTGGCGCTCGCGCTGCCGTTCGGGATCTGGATGCTGCGCGGCTTCGTCGCGGCCGTCCCGGTCGAGCTGGAGGAGGCCGCCTACCTCGACGGCGCGAGCTGGGGCCGGATGTTCTGGTCCGTCCTGCTGCCGCTCGTGGCGCCCGGCCTGGTCGCGACGAGCATCTTCAGCTTCATCACCGCGTGGAACGAGTTCATCTTCGCGATGACGATGCTCGGCGGTGCGACGGAGAACTACACGGTGGCGATCGGCCTGCGCTCGTTCTTCGGCGTCCACTCCAACGACTGGGGCGCCATCATGGCGGCCTCCACGATCATCACCGTGCCCGTCATGATCTTCTTCGTCCTGGTCCAGCGCCGGCTCGCCTCGGGTCTGACCGCGGGGGCCGTCAAGGCATGACGGCCGAGCCCGCCGGGCCCGCTCGCACCGTCTCCCGCACCGAGCGTGCGGTCAACGGTGTGCTCCTGCCGGGCTTCGAGGGAGTGGACATACCGGACTGGCTGGCCGACGCCGCCCGCGCGGGCCTGGCCGGCGTCGTCTACTTCGCGCGGAACACGCCGGACGTCGCAACCACCGCCGCGCTGTCCGCCACCCTGCACTCGATCTCGCCCGGCCTGCTGATCGCCGTCGACGAGGAAAGCGGCGACGTCTCGCGGCTCGAAGCGGCCACCGGGTCGTCCCTGCCCGGGGCTGCGGCGCTCGGCGCCTACCCGGGCGGCGGCACCGTGTCCCTGGACGCCGGCCGGGCACTCGGCCGGCTGCTGGCCGCGACCGGCGTCGACCTGCTGCTGGGCCCAGTGCTCGACGTCGTCTCCGAGCCGGACAACCCGGTGATCGGCGTCCGCGCCTTCGGGACCACGCCCGACGCCGTCGCCCGCCACGGCATCGCGTTCGCCCGCGGCGTGCGCAGTGCCGGCGTCGGCGTGTGCGGAAAGCACTTCCCCGGCCACGGCGCCACCACCGTCGACTCCCACGTGGGGCTGCCGGTCGTGGACGAGCCGCTCGACGTCGTCCGAGAGCGTGACCTGCTCCCGTTCGCGCGTGCCCTGCGACCCGAGGGCAGGGACGCCGGCCAGTCGGCCCTCGACGCGGTCATGACCGCCCACGTGCTCTTCCCCGCGCTCGGCCCGGCGCCGGCCTCCATCGAGCCGGCCGCCACGCGGCTGCTCCGCGACCTCGGCCACACCGGCCCGATCATCACCGACGCCCTCGACATGGGCGCGCTGCGCCAGCTCACCGGCTCGGTGGGGGAGGCCGCCGTCCGCGCCGTCGAGGCCGGCGCCGACCTGCTCTGCCTCGGGCTCGACCCGGCCCTCTACACGGAGTCGTACGACGCGCTGAGCCGGGCCGTCGCCGCCGGCCGCCTGACCGTCGAGCGGCTCGAGGAGTCAGGGGAGCGCACGCACGAGCTCGTGGCGGCGCTCCGGGACCGGCGAGCAGCGGCCGGCGCGGCGGCCGGCGGCCACGTCGCGCAGGAGGCGCTCGCGGACCTGTCGGTGCTCGGGGCGCAGATCGCGGACGCCGTCGTGCACGTGCGGGGCGGGCGGCTCGTGCCGCTCGCGCCGGACGCCGAACCCGACGTCGTCGACCTGCGCACCCGGCTGGACCATGCCGCCGGACGCACGGCCCGGCACGTGCAGTCCGCGGTCGCGGAGGCGTGGCCGGGCGCAAGGCTGTCGCGGGCGCCGTCACCGGGTGAGGCTTCGGAAACGCCTGGTCAGGGGGTTGCGGGGGAGGGGGACGCGGAACTTATTCTCGACGAATCTGGACTTGCGGTGCTTATTGCCCGAATCTCCCGGTACGGTGTATCGGCGGATCTCGACAGAACTGGTGTCAAACGTGGCGCAGAATTTCCTGGGGGCGTTCCCCGGGGTGCGCCCCGCTCCGAACCACTCGTCGTGATCACCCGTGAACCCGTCCTGGGTTCGGCCGAACGCGCCCACCTGGAACGGCTCTGGGCGGTCCGGCCGGATCTCGTCGTGGTCCACACGGGGCTTCCCGGGCCGGTGGAGGACTGGTTCGGGACGCTGAGTGGTGGTGGCCCGGCTGTCGTGGTGGCGTGCGGGACCGGACGAGCGAACGCGGCGGCCGCCGTAGAGCGTCTCCGCGGCCTCGCGGACCGGCGGGACAGCGAAGAACAGCGCAGCAGCGAGCAGTGAGAGCAGCCATGAGCGATGAGCAGTACGGGTTCCAGAAGAGGGACCGCGACCTACTAGAGCAGTACAGAGACCAGCGACGCAGTGTCCAACGACGCAGCGTCCAACAGTGCAGTGCAGGCAATGAGAGAGAGGCTCGCCGATGATCGCGGAGGCTGGATTCGAACGGCACGCACAGTCGTTGCCGCGCCCGGTCTCACCGACCGAGGAGCGCAACCCGCGGACCCGCGACATCGACGTGGTCTCCACGGCCGAGATGGTGCGCATGATCACCGACGAGGACGCCGCGGTGATCGCCGCGGTACGCGCCGCGCACCCGCGCATCGTCGAGGCGATCGACATCGCGGTGGACGGGATCCGCGCCGGCGGCCGGGTGCACTACGTGGGCTCGGGGACGTCGGGCCGCATGGGCCTGCTCGACGCCGCCGAGCTCCTGCCGACCTACGGCGTGGGCGAGGAGATGTTCGTGCCGCACCTCGCGGGCGGGCTGGCCGCCTTCAAGAAGGCGGCCGAGGGCGCGGAGGACGACATCGCGGCGGGTGGCGCGCTGGTCGCCGACGTCGGTCCGGCCGACATCGTGTTCGGCATCGCGGCCAGCGGCGGCACCCCGTACGTCGGGGGAGCGCTCGACATGGGCCGCGCGCGCGGGGCCCGGACCGTGCTGCTCGCGTCGAACCCCTTCGCCTCGCTGGCGTCCAAGGCGGACATCCCGATCCTGGTGAACACCGGGCCGGAGGCCATCACGGGGTCCACCCGCATGAAGGCGGGCACCGCCCAGAAGATGGTGCTGAACACCTTCTCGACGGCGGTCATGGTGCGGCTCGGCAAGACCTACTCGAACCTCATGGTCGAGGTGCTCGCGACCAACGCGAAGCTGCGCAGGCGACTGGTCCGGCTGCTCACCCAGGCCACGGACCTGGAGTCGGACGTGTGCGAGAACGCGCTGGCCGCGACCGACGGAGACCTGCGGGCCGCGCTCGTGATGCTCGTCGCGGGCGTCGACCGGTCGGTGGCGACGCGTGCCCTGGCGATCACCCCGGGCCGGTTCGGTGCGCCGTCCGTGCGTGAGGCGCTGGCGGCGCTGGGCGTGGAGCCGGCGTAACGCGAGGGGGTCCGCGAGGTAGAGCGGGTGTCCGAGCCTCCCCGGTGTCCCGGGGGGTCGG
>NZ_JBHXBG010000200.1:0-9656 GCF_042726755.1 Promicromonospora sp. NPDC060271
GCCCGCGCCGGAGCGCGGACGGGGCCGTCCAGGAGTGCTGTGCCGGATCAGCGAGCGTAGAACTCGACGACCATCTGCACGTCGCAGGTCACGGGGACCTCGGCGCGCTTCGGCTGGCGGGTCAGCGTGGCCGACAGCTTCTCCAGAGCGACGTCCAGGTAGCCCGGCAGGGCCGGCAGCACGTCGCGGTGCGCACCAGCGGCCGCGACCTGGAACGGCACCGTGGCCTGGCTCTTCGGCTTGACCTGGATGGTCTGGCCCGGCTTCACGCGGAACGACGGGCGGTCCACGATCTTGCCGTCCACCAGGATGTGACGGTGGGTCACGTGCTGGCGGGCCTGCAGGATGGTGCGGCCGAAGCCGGCGCGCAGCACGAGCGAGTCGAGACGCGTCTCCAGGTCCTCGACCATGACCTCACCGGTCAGGCCGGCCTGCTTGCGGGCGTTCTCGTACACCTTGAGGAGCTGCTTCTCGCGGAGCATGTACTGCGCACGCAGACGCTGCTTCTCGCGCAGACGCACCGCGTAGTCCGACTCGGTGCGGCGACGGGCACGGCCGTGCTCACCGGGCGGGTACGGACGCTTCTCGAAGTGCTTGACGGCCTTGGGCGTGAGCGCGAGGCCCAGCTTGCGGCTCAGGCGCACCTGACGGCGCGCACGGGTCACAGAAGTCACTGTGAATTCCTGTCCTGTAGTGAATGAAGGTCACACCCGCGCACGGCTCCCCCACGAGGGGGAACCACACCGGGTGCGGGACCAGCCGATGGAACGGGCGGGTGGATCGGTGATCCGACCATCCCGTTCGCGGGGCCGAGGTCCCAGGGAGTCGCCATGGGCAACCTGTACATCCTAGCGCACGTCAGGAGATCGGCCCGCCGTGGGGCCGATCACGCGTGCCCGTCACTCCCCGTCATTTCCCCTCGCTGCCCAGGATCCCCCTGATGCGCTCCAGCCGCTCCGAGACCTGCCGCTCGTAGCCGCGGTCGCTCGGGTCGTAGTACCGCGAGCCGGCCAGGACGTCGGGCAGGTACTGCTGCGGCGCGACGCCGTGCGGCCAGTCGTGCGCGTAGCGGTAGCCGTCACCGTGCCCGATCTGCTTCGCGCCCGAGTAGTGCGCGTCGCGCAGGTGCGGCGGCACGGTGCCGATCCGCCCGGCGCGGACGTCCGCGAGCGCCGCGTTGATGCCCAGGTAGGAGGCGTTCGACTTCGGTGCGGTGGCCAGGTGCACGACGGCCTCGGCCAGCACGAGCTGCCCCTCGGGCATGCCGATGAGCTGGACCGCTTGCGCGGCGGCCACGGCGGTCTGGAGGGCGGAGGGGTCGGCCATCCCGATGTCCTCGGCGGCGGAGATGACCAGGCGCCGGGCGATGAAGCGCGGGTCCTCCCCCGCGGCGACCATGCGGGCGAGGTAGTGCAGCGCCGCGTCGACGTCGGACCCGCGGATGGACTTGATGAAGGCGGAGATGACGTCGTAGTGCTGGTCGCCGTCGCGGTCGTAGCGGACGGCGGCGACGTCGACGGCGCGCTCGACGTCGGGCAGGCCGATGCGGGGCACGGCATCGCTGCTCGGGTCCTCGTCCGACAGGACGGCGCCCGCCGCGGCCTCCAGGATGGTGAGCGCCTTGCGGGCGTCGCCGCCGGCCAGGCGCAGGAGGTGCTCGGTCGCGTCGTCGTCGAGCTCGACGGACCCGCCGAGGCCGCGTTCGTCGGTGACCGCGCGCAGGATCAGCTCGCGGACGTGCTCGGTCTCCAGCGGACGGAGCGTGAGCAGCAGCGAGCGGGACAGCAGGGGCGAGTTCACGGAGAAGCTGGGGTTCTCGGTGGTCGCGGCCACGAGCGTGACCCACCGGTTCTCGACGCTGGGCAGCAGGGCGTCCTGCTGGGACTTGGAGAAGCGGTGCACCTCGTCGACGAACAGCACGGTCTCGTCGCCGCCCGTGGCGAGGCGGCGCCGGGCGTCCTCCACCACCTGGCGCACGTCCTTGACGCCCGCTGTGACGGCGCTCAGCTCGACGAAGCGGCGCCCGGACACGGTGGCGACGAGGTAGGCGAGCGTGGTCTTCCCGGTACCGGGCGGACCCCACAGGATCACCGAGGACGGCGCGGCACGGCCGCCCGCCCCTGGTTCGATGAGCCGGCGCAGCGGGGAGCCGGGCTCCAGCAGGTGCTGCTGCCCGGCGATCTCGTCGACGGTGGCCGGGCGCATCCGCACGGCGAGGGGTGACGACGCCCGGGCGGCCGGTGTGCCGGCCGTGTCGGTAGTCGCGGCATCGAAGAGATCGACCATGCCCCCAGCCTACGGACGCTCACTGACATCCCCGGCCATGCCCGGCACAGCCGGTGCGGTCCTACGTCGCCGGCGACTCGTGGGGCGGGTCGACGTCGCCGGGCGGGTCGGCCGCGTCGTCGGGCAGGATCCCGTCCGGATCCTTGCGGAGCGTGCTGTACACGGACCAGGCGACCGCGATGAGCGGCACCGCGACGATCGCGCCGAGGATGCCGCCGACCACCGTGCCGCAGGTGACGCCCAGCGCGACCACCACCGGGTGCAGCGAGACCTGCTTGCCCATGATGAGCGGCTGCAGCACGTGCCCTTCGAGCTGGCCGATGCCCGCGATGCCGACCGTGACGATGAGGGCGGTCAGCAGGCCGTCGGCCGCGAGCGCCACGACGGCCGCGATGATCATGGCCAGCGGCGCGCCGATGAGCGGGATGAAGGTACCGATGAAGACCAGCACGGCCAGGGGTGCCGCGAGCGGCACGCCGAGGATGGACAGGAAGATGCCGGCCAGGATGCCGTTGCTGATCGCGACGAGCACGATGCCGCGGGTGTAGCCGGAGAAGGTGTACCAGCCGGCGCCCGCGACGGCGTGCCATCTGCTCCGGGTGCGGGCGGGCACCTGGGTCATGAACCAGCGCCACATCGCGGCGCCGGACGCGAGGAAGAAGATGGTGCAGAAGATCGCCAGCACGAGGACGGCTATGCCCTCCACGATCGATCCCGCGCTCTCGGCCGCGCGGCTCACCAGCGTCTGGGAGTTCTCCTGGATCCAGTCGGCGGCGTCGTCGATCCACTGGTCGCGCGTGTCCACCTCGACGTTGACCGGCAAGGGGTTGTTCTCGATCAGGTCGACGATCTGGTCGATGCCGGTGTTGAACTCTCCCGCGAGGCGTTCCCACTGGCCGGCGACCGAGACGACGACGTACGTCAGCAGCCCGCCGATGACCAGCACGCCGGACAGGATGGCGGCGGCGGTGGCCAGGGCGCGGGGCATCACCCGGTGGTAGAGGTCGGTCAGCGGGTTGAGCACCGCCGTGATGACGAGTGCCAGGAACACGGCGACGAAGACGATCAGGACCTGCGTGACGGCCCAGAAGACCAGGGCGATGCCCGCGACGAGCACGATGAGGCGCCACGACCAGCCGGCGGCCGTACGCAACCAGGGTGGTGGTGCGTTCTCGGCCGGTGCCGGGTCGCCGGGCTCGCTGTGCGGTGGTGGAACAGGGTCGGGCACCGAGTCAGTCTGCCCCATCGCCGGGCTGTGTGCCCGGCGCTGTGCCTGACGTCGTGACCAGTGCCGGAGTCTTCCGCAGCGTGCTGATCACCGCCCACGTCACCGCGGTGAGCGGCACCGCGACCACGGCGCCGAGCAGGCCGCCGACCACCGAGCCACCGGCGACGACGAGCGCCATGACCACGGGGTGCAGCGAGACCTGCTTGCCGGTGATCAGCGGTTGCAGGACGTTGGCGTCGATCTGTGCCACGACCACCATGCCGATGAGCACGACGAGCGCCAGGACGGGGCCCTTGGCGGCGAGGGCGACGAGCGCGGCGACGACGATGGCGGCGACCGGGCCGATCATGGGGACGAACGCCCCGAGGAAGACCACGACGGACAGCGGGAGCGCGAGCGGCACGCCCACGACGGAGAGGAAGACGCCGGCCAGCACGCCGTCGGCGAGGGCGACGAAGAACATGCCGCGCGTGAAGCCGGAGAACGCCGTCCAGCCCGCGCCGGCGGCGCTCTCCCAGCGGTCGTGCCGGTCGGCGGGGACCAGGGACAGCACCCAGCGCCACATGCGGCCGCCCTGGGTCAGGAAGAACACCGTGCAGAAGATCGCGAGGACGACGGCGGTCGCGCCCTCGCCGATGATCCCGGCGCTCTGGGCGGCGGTGCCCGCGTACGAGCCGGCGTTGTCCTGGAGCCAGGCGCCGCCGTCCTCCAGCCAGTCGCCGGGTGTGCCGAGGCTCGCCACGAGCGGGATGTCGGTGACCAGCGCCGCGAGGTCCGTCAGGCCCGTGCCGAACTCCGTGGCGAGCTCCTCCCACCGGCTCACGACGGAGGAGACCACGTAGGTCACGAGCCCGCCGACGGCGAGCACGGCGGTCAGCAGGGACGCGGCCATCGCCAGCCCGCGGGGCATCACGCGGTCGTACAGGTCACCGAGCGGGAGCAGCACCGAGGTGAAGACCAGGGCGAGGAACAGCGCGACGAACACGATCTGGACCAGGCTCACCACGTAGAACACCAGGGCGACCGCGAGCCCGATGCCGACCAGCTTCCATGCCAGGTCGCCGGTGGACCGGATCCAGGGCGCCCCGAACCCTGCCCCGACGGGCTGCGAGGTGATCGGCGACTCCGCCGCTGTCGTCGGCGCTACCGTCGGCGCGTCAACCGTCATCGCCATGCTCCCACTATTGTTTTTGGGCGAATTGTCCAGGCGGACGTTAGCGGCAGGTCGCATCCCTCGACAACTGGCGCCCGGACACGGACGGGCCGGCCGCATGCTCGTGCGCGAGCATCGCGTAGTTCAGCTCGGTGGCCCACGCGCCGTCGTCTGGCCGGAGGTCGCTCTCCACCAGGCGAGCCTCCAGCCGCATGCCGAGGCGCTCGCACACCCGTGCCGACGGGGTGTTCTCCTCGTCGATGCGCGCGAAGACCCGGTGGAAGCCGTAGGTCTCGAACGCGAGCCCGAGCGCCGCACGGACGGACTCCGTGGCATAGCCGGATCCCGCGACGGAGGGGTGGAACCCGTAGCCCACCTCCACCTGTCCGGTGCCCGGCGCCCACTTCAGGAGCACCTCGCCGATGATGTCCCGGCTCGCGCGGCGGGTCACCGCCATCACCAGCACGTCACCCGGCATGGTGAACGGGGCGCCGGACCAGTCGACGAGCTTGCGCGCGGCGAGCTCGGGCGTCCACGGGGGCTGGAACATGTAGCGCGCCACCTCGGGCAGCGAGCGCCACGCGTAGAACGCGTCGGCGTCCGCGGGGGTGACCGGGCGCAGCTCGAGCCGTTCGGTGGTCAGTGGCCAGTGCGGGGTAGTCACGTCTTGCGAGTCTGCCAGCCGGTGGTGGGCAGTCGCACGTAGGGCGGTCCGGCACGCGACCCAGGTCACACGGTTTTCGATTCGGAACCCACCCGACCTGCGTGCTATGTTTTTCCACGCACCGGGAAGGCGGAAACGCCGGGAACGGTCCACCTGTCCGGGTGGCGGAATGGCAGACGCGCTAGCTTGAGGTGCTAGTGCCCTTTATCGGGCGTGGGGGTTCAAGTCCCCCTCCGGACACACTCATCGTCACGTCTCCTCGAAATACTCAGGGGGCGTGGCGATCTTTTTATGGGCTCGATGTGACTCGGACCTCCCTCCTCCGGCTCCTCTCTCGACGCGCAACTGTCGACGCGCAACGTGATCGCTCGAGGACGTAGGGACGACGAAAAGAACGAGCGGCTCCCAACTGTGGAGGTCGGGAGCCGCTCGCAGTCCGCTGTCTCATTCGGACCCGCCGGCGCCCGCAGGTGCCGGAAGACTGGTCCCAATGCTACAGGTCGTGTGGACGGGGACCCGTCACTCGGTCCGTGACGGTGACATGGCTGGCCCACCGCCTACGGGTCACCACACCCGCGCTCGTGCTGTCCCGCTCGTCAGCGCGTTCAGTGGACCTGCCGCGTAGGACGTGCCGGGCCGCTTGCGCTCGCCGACAAGGTCGGTGTCCAGCACCAGCACGGTCCCGTCAGGTGCCTCGAAGTCGGCGTCGGCGAACCGGACCCGCGGCAGGTCGATGCCTGTGACCAGGTCGGTGCGCGGGGCAGCCAGTGCTTGCGGCAGCTCGGTCTCGAGGTAGACGTGCTCGCCCTCGTCGACCACAGCGACCTTGACCGCGTCGTCGAGCACGAGCGCGTCCTTCTCGTGCTCGTAGGCCCGCGCGCCGTTGGCGTAGGTGTTGTGGTGGATGTACGCGGGCTGGCGAAGCCCGTGGAAGCGCTGGTGGTCGCCGTCGTCCTGGTCGACGCCGGCAAGGTAGTCGGCAAAGGTGGAGGGGCTGCCGTCGTAGCCATGGGTCCCGAACGTGGTCACGCGATGACCGTCACTCCCGGGCTGGAACGCCCGGTCGGCCTCACCGCCGAGGAACAGGTTTCCGATGTAGCGGTCGTCGCCGCCGTAGATCACGGCGTAGCCGGCGACCTGTGTGCTGTGCGGCCGGTGGTACGGGGTCGCCCGGTCGATGACCTGCTCGAGCCGGACCGCGCCGCCAACGAGGTTGTTGACGAAGGCACCGCCCTGGCTGAAGACCTCCAGCGCGACACGTGAGGCGAGCAGGTTGTGGTCCACGACGTAGGGGCCGTGACTGACCTCGACGAACAGGTCGCGGGTGTTGGCGTAGTAGAGGTTGCGGGTCACGCGGGTGCCCTGGGTCTGCCAGTCGAGCCAGGTGCCCAACGTGCAGTCGTGGATGCGGTTGTGCACGATCTGCACGTCGATCGCGGCGTGCAGCTTGATGCCGCCGATCTCGTACCCGTAGTACTCACGCTTTGTCGCGATGTGATGGATGTGGTTGTCCTCGATGGTCGAGAACACCGCGCCGAGGTGTCCGACGATGCCGTTCTGGCCACAGTCGAAAATGGTGTTGCGGCGCACGACGTGCGACCCGATGTGCTCACGGTCCCACCCGATCTCGCGAGCGGCGAAGACCGACTCAAGCTGGTATTGGTAGCCAGGCTTGTCCCCGCGCAGGGTGGAGTAGTTCTGCCCGGTGGACGCCTCCTTGCCCAGGGAGATCGCCGAGCACTTCGCGTCGTGGATCGTGTTGTCCTCGATGATCCAGCCCTTGGCCCAGTTCGGGCCGATCAGGCCGGGCTGGTCGGCCGTGGGCGGAGCCCATGGCGTAGCCGCCTGCGCGAGCTCGAACCCACGCACGGTGATGTAGTCCAGATGGTGCTGGGTCGGGTAGAAGACCGAGCGGCGGACGTTGATCTCCGCCAGCTCGTCGTTGGGGTCGGCGTCCTGGAAGTTGGCCCAGATCGTCGTGGTCTCGGTGCCGACCTCGGCGAACCACACGTAGCGGGTCCGGTCAGGATCCGGCAACAGCTCGCTGGTGCCGGTCCATCCATCCGTCGCTTCGGTCCGACGGTCCGGATCGTCGACCGCGCCACGGTCATGGACCTCGTAGAAGCTGCGTCCGTTGAGATAGACCTCGCCCAGGTGGGCACGTTCCCCTGTGACGGGTGGGACGATCCAGTCTCCGTCGACCGTCTCGGCGAACGGGTTGAAGTCACCGAACAGCACGTTGGGGATCTCGACTCGCCACACGCCCCCGCCGTCGTGCGTCCAGGTGGTGACGCGTTCCGATCCCTTGATCACGACATGCTCGCCGTCGGCCGCCTCATAGGTGATCCGCCGCTGGTCGCTGAGACCACCACGCGCCGGCTTGACCCATTCGCGGTACTCACCGGCATGGACGCGGACCGTGTCGCCTGGTTGAGCGAGACCGGCGGCGCGACTGATCGTTCGTAGCGGGGATTCCTCGCTCCCGTCGGCGGTGTCCGATCCGGTGGTAGCGACGTGGTACAGGGTCATCGCGATCAGGCCTTTCGTTGCAGGAGGGGCGGAGAGGACGGCAGGACAGGGCAGAGCCCGGCGACGCCACGCGCCCGGCTCACTTTCCGAAGCCCGCGGTCAGTCCCGAGACGAGCTGGCGGCGCCCGACGACATAGGCGGCCAGGATCGGCAGGACGGACAGGACGACGGCGGCGAGCACGGCCGGTACGTTCACGGAGAACTCGCCCTGGAAGGCCCACAGCGAGAGCGGCAGGACGCGGGTCTCGGCGCTCTGGGTGAGCACCAGGGGGAACAGAAACCCGTTCCAGACCTGCAGGGCGTTGTAGACGCCGACGGTGACGACGGCGGGTCGGGTCAGCGGGAGCGCCAGGCTCCACAGGGTGCGCCACTCCCCTGCCCCGTCGACCGTCATCGACTCGAACAGCTCACCGGGCACGTCGCGCAGGAAGTTGGTCAGGATCAGGACCGACAGCGGGATGGCGAACGCGATGGAGGGCAGGATCAGCGCCCACAAGGTGTCATACAGGCCGAGCTGGACGATCAGGTAGTAGACCGGAATGATCGTGGCCTGGATGGGGATGGCGATCCCCAGCAGGAAGACCTGGAACAGCCGTGAGGTCGAGCGGCGGGTGGAGCGCACCACGACGTAGGACGCCATCAGTGACACCGCCAGGATCACCACGACGGAGATCACGGTGACGAGCACGGAGTTGCCGAAGTAGCGCAGGAAGTCGTTGGCCAGGACCTGCCCGTAGGCGTCCAGGCTCGGGTTCGACGGCCAGGACAGCGGGTTCTCGGCGTAGTAGTCGGCCTGCGGACGCAGGCTGGTGACCAGGATGTAATAGATCGGCACGATGATGATCGCCAGCCAGATCCAGCCGGCCAGGCCACCAAGGACGTTGGGCGCGGTGCGCGCGCGGCGTGCGGACATCAGACGCCCTCCATCTGCGATTCCATCTTGTTCGCCCCGGACAGCCAGTTCAGCAGCAGCGATACGGTCACGCCGACGACGACGAGGACGACGGCGATGACGCTGGCCTTGCCCATGTCGTAGCTGCGGAAGCCGGTCAGGTACATGTCCAGCGGCAAGATCCGGGTCGCGTTGCCCGGCCCCCCGCCCGTCAGGACGAAGATCAGGTCGAAATAGGTCAGGGACCCGACGATCATCAGCGTCGAGGAGGTGATGATCGTGTACTTCAGCTGCGGCAGCGTGATGTGGAAGAACTGCTGCACCCGGCCGGCACCATCGAGGAGCGCCGCCTCGTACAAGGCGACCGGGATCTGCCGGACGCCGCCCTGGTAGAGCAGGGAGTGGAACGGGACGAAGCACCAGCCGATGACGAACAGCACGACCCACAGTGCCAGGTCGGGGTTGCCGAGCCAGTCCTGGGACAACCAGGGGATGCCGAGTGCCGAGCCGAGGCCGAAGTTCGGGTCGAGCAGCGCCCGGTAGGCGATCGCGACCGCAGCGGCGGAGAACAGCAGTGGAAGGAAGTACAGGACCGACAGGACGGCGCGGTAGCGCTGGCGGCCGGCCATGAAGACGCCCAGCAGGAGGGCGACCGGTGCCTGGAAGATCCACGACACGACGGTCACGATCGCGGTCAGTCGCATCGCGTTCTGCGCGACCGGGTCGGTCAGCGTCCTGCCCCAGTTGTCCGCCCCGGCCCACACCGGGTCGCCGAGGCCGTCCCAGGTCATGAACGACAGGACGACCACGCCGAGCAGCGGGACCACGGCGAAGACGACGAACAGTACGAGCGCAGGGCCGGCCATCCAGACCGAGGGGCCCTTGCCCTTGTCTCTGGTGGGCC
>NZ_JBHXBG010000201.1:0-9632 GCF_042726755.1 Promicromonospora sp. NPDC060271
CGAGAACCTTCGTGCCGGGCCGGCTTGCGCCCTGCTAGCGGCTCGCAGGGCTCCGCAGGAGCGTTCCGAGCCAGGCGGCGGCGTGCGACCGGACCGAGGCCGCAGTGGCGAACCGTGCGGCGTGCGCCTGGATCTCGGAGCGTTCGTAGACCTGACGGCCCAGCAGGAGGGCCGCCTCCTCGCGGTGGTGCCTGGCGCAGAAGGCCCGGACCTCGGCCGCCTCGAACAGGTCCCACGACGACATCAGGTTGGACACACGGCCCGCGCGGACGAAGGCGGCGGCAGGCGCCAGGTCGTCGAAGAACGCCCAGCGGTCGGAGAGGTCGACGGCCGCTCCGCGACAGATCCGGAGGGCGGCGGTCTCCGTGGCTCCGGGCAGCGCGGGCTGGTCGACGACGGCGGTGTACTCGCCGTCCGTCGTCGTGTGGGGGTAAGCGGTGTGGGGGGAGTGCTCGCCGTACTGCCGGCAGATCGACGTTTCGATCCCCTCGAGAACGGCGTTGGTGGTGCTGGGCGGCATATCGATCCTTCACGTGGTCTTGCCCGGGTCTGCTGGCGGGCACGGGGGAGGGTATCCATGCAGAGGCATGGAGTCCCGGTCGTGATTCACCCTGGGTGCGGAGCGATATGGGGGGTGCTTCGCCTGGGTGGTGCAAGCGGATGTGCTGTCGGTCAGTCCTTGGCCCAGTGGGCCATACGGTCATTCTGTCAAAAAAGGGACCAATTCGCCCGGTGGACGGGGTGATTGCCGCGAGGGATTTGCTTGTGGACCGAGATGTAACCGTGGTTACATCCTCCTATGACCGGCGAATGGGTGCTGCTGAGCTACCGGCTGCCGCGCGAACCGTCGTCGCCGCGCGTCGCGTTGTGGCGCCGGCTCAAGCGCCTCGGCGTAGCGCAGATCTCGGACGGGCTGGTCGCGCTGCCCGCCGACGCCCGCACCCGTGAGCAGCTCGAGTGGGGGGCCGAGGAGGTGGTGGAGCACGGCGGCACGGCCAGCGTGTGGCTGGCCAGGCCGGCGTCGGCGGCGCAGGAGCGTGAGCTGGCGACCGCCATGGCGGCGGACCGGGCCGCTGAGTACCTGGAGCTGGAGACGGCCGCCCGCGAGGCGCTGACCGAGCAGGTCGTGGAGCGGCGCAAGGTGCTCGCCAGGCTGCGCAAGACCTTTCGTGAGGTGTCCCGAAGGGACTTCTTCTCGCCGGACGAGCGCGAGCGGGCCTTCGCCGCGCTGCGCGAGCTCGGGGAGGAGTCGGAGGTCGAGTCCGACGGGCCGCGCGCTGCGACGGCGACGGCGACGGCGCAGGCGCAGGGTGAGCGGGGTGTGCGATGAGGTGGGCGACGCGCGCCGGGGTGCACATCGATCGTGCCGCCTGCGCCTGGCTGATTCGTCGGTTCGTCGACCCGGACGCCGAGTTCGTGTTCGTCGGGGACCCCGCCGACGTGCCTGGCGATGCCACGCCGTTCGACATGCGGGGCGTCGACCTCGGGCACCACGGTGACCGGTGCACGTTCGAGACGATCCTCGTGCGGTACGAGCTCACGGACCCGGTCCTGACCCGGATCGGCCAGATAGTCCACGAGGCCGACCTGGACGACGCGAAGTACGACGCGCCGGAGGCGCCCGGCCTCGACGTCGTGCTGCGCGGGCTGTCCATGACGGGCGACGACGAGCACACCCTCGGTGTCGCCGGCCCGCTCTTCGACGGGCTCTACGAGTTCTTCCGGCGCTCCTACCTGCTGGGGCGCGAACCAGCCTGATGCCGGCCGGACGGCGACCGCCGGCTGACCGTGACCAGACACTCATGACCAGATACCGATGACTGGATACCGATGACCAGGAGCAACATGACTGACGACGAGACCGGCGCGAACTCCGCGGCCGCGTCGCCACCCCGGGACCTGATCCCCTTCCGGACCGCCGTGCGCGCCTGGTTCGCGATCTCGTGGCAGACGTTCGGCGGCCCGGCCGGGCAGATCGCCGTCATGCAGCGCACTCTCGTGGACGAGAAGCGGTGGATCGGGCAGGGCCGGTTCCTGCACGCGCTCAACTACTGCATGCTGCTGCCCGGACCCGAGGCGCAGCAGCTCGCCGTCTACACCGGCTGGCTGCTCAACGGCTGGCGCGGGGGCCTGGTCGCGGGCAGCCTGTTCGTGCTGCCCGGGATGCTCGCGCTGCTGGTGCTGTCCGCGGTCTACGTCGCCTTCGGTGAGACCACCGTCGTCTCGGCGGTGTTCGCGGGTCTCGCCCCGGCTGTCCTGGCCATCGTGGTCCAGGCGGTGCTCCGGGTGGGCAAGCGGGCGCTGACGAGCCCCGCGCTCGTGACCCTCGCAATCGCCGCCTTCGTGGCGCTCACCTTCTTCGCGGTGCCGTTCCCGCTCGTCGTGCTCGGCGCCGGTGTGCTCGGATGGCTGGTGCACCGCTTCGCGCCGGCCTGGATCGCCACCACGGCGCGCAGCGACCAGGCCGACGGCCCCGCCCCGCTCATCCCCGACGACGCCCTGCACGCCGAGAAGCCGTCCGGGCGCCGGGCCCTGCGTGTTTTGGTGCTGGGCCTGCTGGCATGGTCGCTCCCCGTGCTCGCCGTCGCGCTGCTGACGGGGGTCGACAGCGTGTTCACCCAGCAGGGGCTGTTCTTCTCGGGCAGTGCCCTGGTGACGTTCGGCGGCGCCTACGCGGTGCTGGCCTACGTGGCACAGCAGGCGGTGCAGACCTACGCATGGGTCACGCCGGGCGAGATGACGCGTGGCCTGGCGCTGGCCGAGACCACGCCGGGGCCGCTGATCATGGTCGTCCAGTTCGTCGCGTTCCTCGGCGCCTACCGCAACCCCGGCGACCTCGACCCGTGGGCGGCGGCCGTGCTGGGCGCGCTGCTGACGACCTGGGTCACCTTCGTGCCGTCGTTCCTCTTCATCTTCCTCGGCGCGCCGTACGTCGAGCG
Source organism: Promicromonospora sp. NPDC060271 (assembly GCF_042726755.1). NCBI lineage: Bacteria > Bacillati > Actinomycetota > Actinomycetes > Micrococcales > Promicromonosporaceae > Promicromonospora > Promicromonospora sp. NPDC060271. The sequence continues at coordinate 2,940 of NZ_JBHXBG010000201.1, forward strand.
GCTCCGGGGCAACCGGACGCTGAGCGCGGCCCTGACGGCCATCACGGCGGCGGTCGTCGGCGTCATCGCCAACCTTGCCCTCTACTTCACCACCCACACGCTCTTCGCCACCTCGACCCCCTGGTCCGCCGGCCCGCTGACGTTCGACGTCCCCGACCTCACCACGATCCAGCCCGCCGCGCTGGGCATCGCGGTCGTCGCGGCGCTGCTGCTGTTCGTCGTGCGCTGGTCGGTGCTGCGAACGCTGGGTGTCTGTGCCCTGCTCGGTCTCGGGCTCGGTCTCGCCGGCCTGCTCTGACGGCCCGCGCCGACCACCCTCCTCGCCCCACCGTCTCACCCCGCCCGCGCCAACCGGCCCGGCAGGCCACCCGCCTGCCGGGCTGCGGCATTTGTCAAGAGATCGCCATTTGGGCGATAATGATTCTCAATATGAGTCGCCACCTGATCAGAACCGTCCGCGAGCACGAGGACAGCGTCGACGGGCCGGATCAGGCAGGCCGCCCGATCCTGTCGCTGCGCGACGCCGAGGTGCGCACCGCCGACGGTACGAAGCTCCTCACCGTCGCCTCCCTCGATGTCCTCGCGGGGCAGCGCATCGCGGTCACCGGGCCGTCGGGCAGCGGCAAGTCGCTCCTGCTCAGCACCCTCTCCGGACGGTGGCCGGTCGGCCTGAGCCTCACCGGCGAGCGCACCACACGGCTGCGGCGCATCGGCTTCGTCCCGCAGCGCGGCCTCGACGCCCTGCACCCGCTCGTCCCGCTCGCCCGCCAGCTACGGACGGTGACCGGCGCCGACCCCGCCCGGGTCGGCACGGTGCTCGCCGCGGTAGGGCTCGACGATCCAGCGCTCCACCGGCGGCGTCCCACCGAGCTCTCGGGCGGCCAGGCGCAGCGCGCGAGCGTGGCGCTCGCGGCCCTGACCGACGCACCGCTGATCCTCGCCGACGAGCCGACCAGCGCGCTCGACCACGAGTCCCGGGACCAGACGCTCCGCCTGCTGGAGGAGATCGTCGGCCCACGGCAGACGCTCGTCGTCGCCACGCACGACCTCGCGGTGGTCCGGACGCTCGGCGCGCGTCACCTCGCGGTGTCCGACGGCGTCGTGAGCGAGCTCGTCCCGGGCGCCGGACCGGGCGCCGTCCCAGGTGTCGGACCGGGCAGCAGCCGGTGACCGCGCAGCTCACCGCGCCGACGCTCACGATCGAGCGGGTCACGGCCGTCCACGGCCGCGGCGCCCAGGCCCGCGCGGTCCTCGCCCCGACGAGCCTCGACGTCCGCCCCGGCGAGTCCGTCGCGGTGGTCGGCCGGTCCGGCACCGGCAAGTCGACGCTCGCCGACATCGTCCTGGGCCTGCGGACCCCGGCCGGAGGCCGCGTCCTGGTCGGCGGCACCGAGTGGTGCACGCCATCGGGCCGCCCGCCGCGGAGCGAGCGCCGCCTGGTCCAGGGTGTCCCGCAGGACCCGCTCGCCGCCTTCGTGCCGCGCTGGACGCTCGGCCGGTCCATCGAGCAGGCCGTGCGCCGGCTCACGGGCGACGACGACATCAAGTCCCGGGTGCACCGGGCCGCGCGGCTGGCCAGGCTCGACCTGGAGCTGCTCGGACGCCGCCCGTCGGAGGTCTCGGGCGGGCAGGCCCAGCGCGCGGCGATCGTCCGCGCGGTCGCACCGGGCCCCGCCGTCCTCGTCGCCGACGAACCCACCAGCGCGCTCGACGCCGACACGGCCGGCGTCGTCTCGGCGGCGCTGCTGTCCATCACCCAGGAGCTGGGCATCGCGCTCCTTCTGGTCACGCACGACCCCGCGGTCGCAGCGCGCTGCACCCGCACGGTCACGATCACCGCTCCCGCCCCATGAACGGAACCATCCGATGAACCCCTCCAAGCGCCGTCCTCTGCCGCGCCGGCTCCTCGCGCTCGTGACGATCCCGCTGTCGCTCTCCCTGCTCACCGCGTGCTTCTCCGCGCCGGCCCCCGCCGGCGGTGCGGGATCGGACGAGCGGATCTCCGTCGCGATGCTGCAGCCCCCGCGCTCCGGCCTCAGCCCCCTGAGCGACGACGCCTTCAAGCTCTCGCGCTGGTCCACCGCCGAGACGCTGGTCGTCCTCGACGAGGAGGGGGAGGCACTGCCCGCGCTCGCCACCGAGTGGGAGCGGGTCGACGACACCACCTGGCGGTTCGCCGTCCGCCAGGGCGTGTCGTTCCACAACGGCAACGAGCTCACCACCGAGTCGGTGGTGAACTCGCTCCAGCACGCGATCGACGCGAGCCCGGTCCCGCGCATCCTCGACGGCGTCGAGCTGACAGTCGAGGCCGATCGCGACGACGTCGTGCTGACCACGGCCGAGCCCGACCCGCTCCTGCCGCACCGGCTCTCCAGCCCGCAGCTCGCGATCCTCGACGCAGAGGCCTACACCGACAGCGGCGTCGACCCGACCGGTACGGGCACCGGGCCGTTCGAGCTGACGGCGGTCGACGGCGTCGTCGGAGCGACGCTCGAACGCTTCGACGGCTACTGGGGCGAGCCGGCGCAAGCCGCGGGGATCGACGTGCGGTACGTGCCCGACGGCACGGCCCGCGCCGCCGCCCTGCGGACGGGCGAGGCCGACGTCGTCGAGGCGATCCCGGCCGGGCAGGCCGCGTCGATAGCCGACGACCTCATCACCGAGGTGCCCATGCCGCGCACCAACACCCTGTACCTGAACACCGAGTCCGGCCCGTTCGCGGACCCGGCCGTCCGCGCCGCCGCACGCGAGGCCGTCGACCGGGCAGCGATCATCGAGTCCGTCTACGAGGGCCGCGCCGACGTCGCGGAGGGCCTGCTCGGGCCGGCGCTGCCGTGGGCGGCTGGGTATCGCGACGAGGCCGCCTACCAGGAGGTCCTCGAAGGGCGCGCGACGCCGGCCGAGGTCGACGGCGTCAAGATCACGCTCGGCACCTTCACCGACCGGGCCGAGCTGCCCGAGGTCGCCGTCATCCTCGAGCAGCAGCTCGAGGCAGCGGGCTTCGACGTGCAGCAGGACGTCCGCGAGTACCAGTTCATCGAGGCCGACGCGCTCGACGGCAAGTTCGACGCGTTCATCCTCTCCCGCGCCACGGTGCTCGACTCCGGGGACCCCGTCGCCTACCTCGCCTCCGACTTCACCTGCGACGGCGGCTTCTCCATCGCCCAGCTCTGCAGCCCCGACGTCGACGAGGCCATCAGCAGCGCAGCGCAGACCGAGCCGGGCGAGGACCGTCAGCGCGCCAGCATGGCCGCCGAGGCCGCGGTGCTCGCCACCGACGCCGCGATCCCGCTCCTGCACGAGCGGGTCATCCAGGGCGAGTCCCTGCAGGTGGTGGACGCCGCCCGGGACCCGCGCGAGCGCATCCTCATCACCGCCGACACCCACCTCGATGCGGCACAGTAACGCCATCGGGGTCGCCTCCCGGCTCGTCAGCGGGATCGCGCTGCTGCTCGTCGCCGGGGCGCTGCCCTGGCTCTCGCAGCGCGACCCCGCCGCCTCGGTGCTCCGCGCCCGCTACGCCGAGCTCGAGCCGACGCCGGAGGCGCTCGCGGCCGTCCGCACGGAGCTCGGGCTCGACGGCGGCCCGGTGGCCACCAGCCTCCGCTGGTGGTCGGGCGTGCTCCGCGCCGACCTCGGCACCTCCTGGGTGAGCGGCGGCGAGATCGGGCCGGGGGTCTGGAACGCGCTCGGCGTCTCCCTGACCCTCACCCTCTTCGCGGCGGTCGTCGCGCTCGTCATCGTGGCGGCCGTCGTCACGCCCGCCGCGTCGCGGGTGCTCCGCGACCGCCCGCAGCGCGGCTCCGGCCCCGTCGGGGTGGCGCTCACCGCGCTGCCCGAGTTCCTCCTCGCGAGCACCCTTCTCGTCGTGGTCGCCGTCCAGCTTCGGTGGCTGCCGCCCTACGGGTGGAGCGGGCCGGAGACCGCGATCCTGCCCGCGCTCGCCCTGGGCATCCCAGCGGGCGGCCTCCTCGGGCGCCTGCTGGCCGACGCCGTCTCCGGCGTCACCGAGGAACGTTGGGTCAGCGTGTGGCTGCTCGGCGGCGCACGCCGCCGGGTCATCCTTGCGGGGGTCCTCCGCCGCGCCGCCGCAGCGGTCGTCGACCAGCTCGGGCTCGTGCTCATCGGCCTGCTCGGCGGCGCCGTCGCCGTCGAACAGGTCTTCGCGATCCCAGGGCTGGGCCGCTACCTCCTCGGCGCCGCCAACGCGCAGGACCTGCCGGCCCTCCAGGCCGGCGTGCTGCTCATGGCGCTCGCGGCACTGGTCGTGGGCCTGCTCGCCGGCCTCGCCCGCCGCGCCCTGCGCGGCGGAGGACTGCCACCCGGCGCGCTCCCACCGCCCCCCGAACGGCGGGGTGACGACCGGGCCGCGCGCTGGACCGTCGGCGTCGCCCTCGGCCTCATGGCGCTGATGCTCGCCCTCGGCCTGCCCCGCGACCCGTACACGATCGCCCACCAGCGCCTCGCACCGCCGAGCGCTGAGCTGCCCTTCGGGGCGGACGCCAGCGGGCGGGACCTCCTGGCGCGGGTCGCCCACGGAACGCTGGGCACCCTGCTGCCGTCGGCGGGGATCGTCCTGGTCGCCATCGCCGTCGCGCTGCTCCTGGCCGTGCTCGGCGAGATCGCCCGCGGACCGGCCGAGATCGCCAACGCGACGCCCCCGATCCTCGCCGGCGTCATCATCGCCGCGCTGCTCGGCCCGTCGGTCGGTGGCGCGGCGCTCGCCGTGCTGTGGGTCACCTGGCCGCTGCTGACCGCCCACGCCACGGCGCTCATCGACGAGGCGAACGCCATGCCGCACATCAGGTGGCTCCCGGTCGCGGGCGTCTCCCGCGCCGAGATCTGGGCGCTGCACGTGCTGCCCGCCACGATCGGACCGCTGCTGCGCCACGGCATGCTCCGGCTGCCCGGGGTCGCGCTGGCGCTCGCGGCGCTCGGCTTCCTCGGCCTGGGCGCCCAGCCGCCGCTCCCCGAGTGGGGGCTGCTGCTCGGCGAGGGCATCGACTACGTCGAACGCGCACCGTGGACCACCCTCGCGCCCGCCGGGGCGCTCGTCCTGACGTCGGTGTGCGCCGTCGCACTCGCGGGACTCCGGAGCCGCCGGACAAAGCGCAGAAGTCGCCCCACGGCCCGGCAAGAACCACTGACCCGTGCCAGTGTGAGCTGACGCCAACGTCGGCGTCCCAGCAACGACGGAGGGCAGCCACATGAGTCTTGCCGACATCCACGCCGAGCACACGACCGCCGAGCACCAGCACGGCGAGAGCTGCGGGCATGTGGCGGTGCAGCACGACGGACACGTCGACTTCCTGCACGGTACGCACCGCCATGCGCTGCACGGTGACCACTACGACGAGCACGAGTCGGTCGCCGAGCACACCGCGGCCGAGCACACGCACGGCCCGGACTGCGGGCACGAGGCGGCTCCCCACGACGACCACACGGACTACGTCCACGACGGGCACAAGCACGCCGTGCACGGGGACCACTACGACGAGCACTGATCAGGACGGGCGCTGATCACGGCGAGCACTGATCAGGATGGGCGCTGATCAGGACGGGCGCTGATCCGGTCCGGCGCGTCCTCCTGCGGCGTCGGCCGGTCGTGCCGTAGGGCAGGTTTCGTAGATGTTGCCTGCGAACCTGACTCGGCGTACCGGGTGCGCCGAGTCAGTCCCGTGGTCCGACCAGCGCGCTGACTGGCGGTACCCGGTACGCCGAGTCAGTCAGCTGGGACCAGCGTCCGCCGACCAGTTCCGAAACACGCCATAGAAGGACGACGTCGAGCCTGGCAGGCCCCGGACGCCGAGGCCCGCAGGCCGTTCAGCCGTCGCCGAGCAGCGTGCCGGGCAGGCCGGTGACGGTGAACCCGCTCGTGTCCTGCCTGCCGTGGCCCGGGCTTCGACCGTCGCCCTTTTCGACGCCGCCGCGGTTGCCGTGACCCTTGCCGTTCCCGCGTCCGTCGCCCTGACCGTTCTCGCGACCGGCCCCGTTCCCGTTCCCGTTCCCGTTCCCGGGACCCTGGTCGTTGAACTTCGTGGGGCCTCGACCGTTGGGGTTGCCGGGATTTCCGGGCGGCCCGCCGGAGTCGACAGGCGGCGGGGTCGGCTTCGGCTCGGGCTTTGGCTCCGGCTTTGGTTCCGGCTCCGGTTCCGGTGCGACGGGCTTGTCGGCGGGCGTCCGCGGCGAGGGCCGGTCCACGGTCGGCTCGATGTCCGGAGCGGACGGCGGGTCGTCCGCCGGCTCCGGCTCGGCCACCTTCCGCTCGGGCGCCGGCGCCGGAGCGGCGTCCTCCTTGCGCGTGGTGGCCGGGCGCGGCGCTGGGTCCGCGGGCGGGATGGTCGGGGCGGGCTCCTGCGCGGGTGGCTCCGGCGGACCCGGGAGGCCGGGCGGCCCGGCTGCCTCGCCCTCCTCGACGGCCTGGACCGGCGGCTCGTCGCCCAGGTTGGCGATCAACGCTGCCGCACCCGCACCGACCGCCAGGACGGCGAGGACTCCGGCGGCCACCGTGGTCTCCTTTCGCCCGAGCGCACGCGGCTGCGCCTTGCTCGCGACGGCGCCACCGGCACCGACCACGCCGGTGCCGACCGCGCCCACCGCTCCGGTGGCCCAGCCGCCTGCGATGAGGTGTTGTCCGAGGTCGCGGAGCATCCAGGAGACCTCGCGGACGTCGACGAACGCGCGGGTGCATTC
>NZ_JBHXBG010000202.1:0-9612 GCF_042726755.1 Promicromonospora sp. NPDC060271
GTCGGCAGCCCGGGCTGCCGACCACCTGACATCTTGCCGATCATCCGGTCCGGGCCGCGCAGCCCGCGCTCGGCGGTGGCATGGTGGGCGCATGACGCTTCCAGTGCTGCCCGCCGGGGTCGACGCCGTTCTCGCACCGCTGGACGGGCTGCGGCAGGAGCTGTACGACACCTATGTCGACCTGCACCAGCACCCCGAGCTGTCCTTCGCGGAGCACCGGACCGCCGCCATCGCCGCCGAGCGGCTCGCGGCCCTCGGGTACGTGGTGCACTCCGGCCTGGGCGGGACCGGCGTCGCGGGCGTGCTCGGCAACGGTGACGGACCGTGCGTGCTGCTGCGGGCCGACATGGACGCGCTCCCCGTCACCGAGGAGACCGGCCTGCCGTACGCCAGCACCGTGCGCGCCACCACCGCCGACGGGGTCGAGTCCGGCGTGATGCACGCGTGCGGGCACGACGTGCACGTCGCCGCCCTGCTCGGCGCGGCCGACCTGCTGGCGCGGGGCCGGTCGGCCTGGTCGGGAACGCTGGTGGTCGTCTTCCAGCCCGCCGAGGAGCTGGGCCGCGGCGCCCGCGCCATGATCGACGACGGCCTGTACGACCTCGTCCCCCGCCCCGACATCGTGCTGGGGCAGCACGTCGCGCCCGTCTCGGCCGGCCTGCTCGGCGTCCATGCCGGCCCGGCGTTCGCGGGCACCGACGTCGTGCACATCCGGCTCGTCGGCCAGGGCGGCCACGGGTCGCGACCGGAGGCGACCGTCGACCCGGTGGTCATGGCCGCCGCCACGGTGATGCGGCTGCAGACCGTCGTCTCGCGCGAGGTGGCGGCGGGCGACGCCGCCGTCGTCACCGTCGGGACGCTGCACGCCGGGACGAAGGAGAACATCATCCCCGACGACGCGCGCCTCGGCGTGAACGTCCGCTCCTACGACGAGGCCGTGCGAGCCCGGGTCCTGACCGCCATCGAGCGCATCGTGCGGGGTGAGGCGGCCACGGCAGGCGCGCCGGAGCCGCCGACGATCACCACCGGCGACTCGTTCCCGCCGGTGGTCAACGACCCGGCCGAGACCGAGCGCACACGAGGTGTCCTCGCCGCCCGCTTCGGCGCCGAGCGGGTCATCGACCCCGGCCCGGTCGCGGGCAGCGAGGACGTCGGCCTGCTGGCCACCGCCGTCGGCGTGCCGATCGTGTACTGGCTGCTGGGCGGCTGGGACCCGGCCGCCTACCAGGCTGCGTTCGCCGCGGGCACGACGGACCGTGACATCCCCTCCAACCACTCCCCGCGGTTCGCACCGGTGCCCCACCCGACGCTGGAGACGGGCGTCGAGGCGCTCGTGGTCGCGGCACTGGACCGTCTGGCGGCGCCGGCAGCCGGCTGAGTCGGCGGCGGGGCTCGGCGGGTGCGCTCAGCGGCGGGCCAGCGCGTCCGCGAGCGCCGTCATCCGGGCGGCGGTGCCCTCGTGCCCCCCGAAGTGCACGGCGAGCTGGGCGGCCCCGGCCTCGCGGTAGGCGACGGCGGCGTCCGCCACCCGCTCCACCGGGGCGCTGCCGTCCCATCCGATGCGGAGCGCGGGCAGGACGGCGCGGTCGCCGGCCAGCCCGGCGAGCATCCGCGCACGCTCGGCGAACGTGCCCGGGTCGGCGGGCAGCCCCTGCCAGACGTCGCCGTAGCGGGCGGCGCGGCGCAGGGCGGCGTCGCTGTTGCCGCCGACCATGATCGGCACCGGCCCGTCGGGCACCGGCGCGAACACGCCCTGCTCGTACGAGAACCGCCGACCGTCGTACGGCGCCGCCCCAGCGGAGAACAGGTGCCGGAGCAGCGCGAGCATGTCGTCGGTGACGGCGCCGCGGTGCGCGTAGTCCGCCCCGACGGCGTCGAACTCGGGCACGTTCCACCCGACGCCGACACCGAGGATCACCCGGCCGCCGGAGAGCTGGTGCAGCGTGGCGACCTGCTTGGCGAGCACGAACGGGTCCCGCAGCGGCGCGACCAGCACCGAGGTGCCGAACCGCAGGTGCTCGGTGACCGCCGTGAGGTGCCCGATCGTCACCAGCGGCTCGTGGACGCCGCCGAAGGTGGCTCCGTACTCGCCGGGCGGCAGCACGTGGTCCGGCAGCCACGCCGTCGTGTAGCCGAGGTCCTCGGCCGCCCGGGCCAGGTCGACGAGCGTGCGGACGGGCATCGTCGGAAACTCGTTGGGCAGCACTACCTGAAGCTCCATGCCAGACCGAACTGGTGCGGTCGTGACCCCATTCCCGTGACACGGCAACCGGGCCGAGGTGGAGTACACACATCCCAGCTGTGTTGCCGAGAGTAGACATCGTCCACTGACAGCAACATGGTCTGTTCAGTACCTGCCGCCCGGAGGGCCCTGACGAGAGGTCCGCTTCTCAACGCCGCCCGGTCGTGGTTGGCTTCGGCTCGTGGAAATCATCGTGACCAGCGTCGTCGCCGTCGTCGGAACGCTGCTCGGTTCGCTGGCGACGCACTACTTCCAGCGCCGGAACCGGGCCGACGCCGAGCGCTTCGAGCGTAACGAGCGCCTGCGCCAGGAGCGGGTCAGTGCGTACACGGCGTTCGGCGGGGCGCTCATCAACCTGCGTCGAACGTCCAAGGACCGCTGGTACTCCATCCACGACCAGCGCGACGGCGCCGACCCCGAGACGCTCCGCTACGAGACCTACCGGCTGTTCACCACGGCGCAGGAGGCGCTGTTCCGGGTCGAGCTCGTCACGGAGTCGAGGGACCTGATCGAGCTGGGCAGGAAGGCGCTCACGGACGTGGACCGTATCAAGCCCGACCTCGCGCGTGACGACTTCGCGCACCACCGGGAGGTGTCCCGCAGGAGCGTCTTCGCCTTCATGGAAGCGGCGCGCAAGCACGTCGACGTGGCGTAGGGCGCGTCAGGCAGGTTCCCGCGGCCCGACGGCGGCCATCGCCCGGTCGACGAGCACCGCCATCTTCTGCGTGGTGCCGCCGGCGAGCCACGCGTGCTCCGCGGCCAGGACACAGCCCAGCGCCGCCGAGACGACGGCGCGAGGCGTCGGGTCGTCGGCCGCCCACGGCGCGCCCACCACCTCGGCACGCTCGCGCACGACCTGCTCCGCCGCGCTCCCGACCCGCTCGATCTTCTCCAGGTACCGCGCGCGCAGGCCCGGCGTCTCGAGGATGATGCGCTGCATCGGCGCCGCGAGGCCGGCGGATCCCGCCTGGTCGAGGTGCGCGATCATGCCGTCGAACGAGTGCCGCAGGGCGGTCCAGACCGGTTCGTCCGCCGGCCGGTCACGCAGTGCCGCGAGCACCTCGTCGCCCACCACGTCGAGCTTGCCGAGCACCACGTCCTCGCGCGTCGAGAAGTACCGGTAGAGGGTGCGACGCGACATCCCGACGGCCTCGGCGATGTGCCCGATCGTCGTCGCCTCGTAGCCGCGCTCGACGAACAGCCGCTCCGCGGCCTCGGTGATCTCCTTCTGGATCGCGCGCCGGGTGCGTTCCCGGAGGCCGGTGCGTGCCTGGTCGGTGTGCGCCTGGTCCATGCCGCACGAGATTACACGACGCGTCATCGTTGACACACTGTGCCACTCACTACATGCTGTGCAATATGGACACCACCTCCCCCAGGATCATCGTCGTCACGGGTGCGAGCGACGGGATCGGCGCCGCCGCGGCCCGGCTGCTCAGCGCCGCCGGCCACCGCGTGGCCGTCGTCGGGCGCTCGCCGGAGAAGACCGCCCACGTCGCCCGCGAGGTCGGCGGGCAGCACTTCGTCGCCGACTTCACGAACCTCGCCGACGTGCGCCGCCTGGCCGCCGAGCTCGACGACGCCTACCCGCGCATCGACGTCCTCGCGAACAACGCAGGCGGCATCCTGGGCGGCGACCGCACCAGGACCGTCGACGGCCACGAGCGGACGCTCCAGGTCAACCACCTCGCGCCGTTCCTCCTGACCAGCCTGCTCCTGGACAAGCTCATCGCCAGCCGCGCCTCGGTCATCCAGACGTCGAGCGTGGGCGCGCGGCTCTTCGGGCACCTCGACCTCGACGACCTCGACCACGACCGGGACTTCACGGCGCACCGCGCGTACGGCACGGCGAAGCTCGAGAACATCCTGTTCACCACCGAGCTGCACCGGCGGTTCCACGACCAGGGGCTGTCGTCGGCGGCGTTCCACCCGGGCGGTGTCGCGACCAACTTCGGCGCCGAGAGCACCAGCTTCTTCCGGCCGCTCTACCAGAGCCGGATCGGCAAGATGGTGCTGGCCACGCCGGAGAAGGGCGCCGCGCAGCTCGTCCGGTTCGCACAGACGGAGCCCGGCGCCGCCTGGCAGTCGGGCGCGTACTACGAGCGCGGCCGGGTCGCGCGGCGCGTCAACCCCCAGGCGCGCGACGCCGTCCTCGCCCGCCGGCTGTGGGACCGCTCGGCGGAGCTCGTGGGGATGGAGGCGCGCTGATCCCCTGGCCCCCGGCCGCCGGCCGCGGGTCGCGGCAGCACGCCCGACGGGCTATGCCTGGTACGCCGCGCCGAACCCGACGCCCGCGCGCTCGACGGCGTCCCGGACGGCGTCGGCCCGCGCCTCGGGTCGGTCGACCGCGACCGCCGCAGCGGCCGCAGCGCCCATGCAGGCGCCGAGGTGCGCGGACAGCAGCGGCCAGCCGGCGGGTTCGGGAAACCTCTCGCGCAGGGCCTCGATCAGGTCCGCCTGCGCTCGCTGGAGCCGGACGACGAGCGACGCCGGCAGGCCGCGCGACGTGGCGACGAGCTCGGCGCGCAGGTCGGCCAGCGCGTCCGCGCCCGTGCTTGGGTCCGCGAACAGGTCGACGAGCCGCGCCATGACGGCACGCACCCCCTGCTCGGGGCCTGCGTCCACGGGAAGCGCGTCCAGCACGTCGACCGCGCGCCGGACGTGGCTCTCCAGGTAGTGGAAGAGCACGTCCTCCTTCGACGGGAAGTGCAGGAAGAAGGTTCGGCGCGCGATACCCGCCCCGGCAGCGATGTCGTCTATCGACGTCCTCGCGACGCCCCGTTCGAGGAACAGGCCGGTCGCCGCGCGCACGATGGACGCACGCGTCTCCGCACGCCTGCGGTCCCGCACACCCGGCTGGACGGGTGGTCGCTCGCTCATGGTCCGATCGTACCGCCGGATATGCACTAGTGTAGTTATGCACTAGTGCACTCAACCCTGAGCTGCCGTCGACCCTCCCGGAGGAGCCATGCCCGAGCACACCGGCCGCACCTACGTCGTCACCGGCACCGACTCAGGGATCGGCGCCGTCACCGCCCACCGGCTCGAAGGGGCGGGCGCCCGCGTGATCCGCTGCGGCCTCGGCCCGGCCGCCGACGTGCACGCCGACCTCACCACCGCAGAGGGTCGGGCCCTGGCCGTGAGCCGGGTGCGGGACCTCGCGCCGGCGGGGATCGACGGTGTGGCGCTCGTCGCGGGCAGCGCGGAGCCGGACGTCGCCGTCGGGCTCAACTACTTCGGCACGCTCGCCCTGCTCACGGCCATGCGCGACGACCTGGCGCGCAGGCCTGACCCGCGCGCGGTGGTCGTGAGCTCCGCGTCGTCACTCTCCGCCGGCGACACCGACCTGGTCGACGCCTGCCTCGCCGGCGACGAACGTCGCGCCAGGGCTGTCGCCGAAGGCCTGGCCGCACGTGGCCGCGGGACGGTGGTCTACCGGTCGACGAAGATCGCGCTGAACCGGTGGCTGCGCCGTACCGCCGTGCACGAGGAGTGGGCCGGTGCGGGCATCCTCCTCAACGCGGTCGCACCGGGCATCGTCGAGACGGAGACCGCCCGCCGCACGATGCTCACCGACGACGCGACGACCCGCGTGCTCCAGGACGCCCTGCCGCAGCCCCTCGGCATGCCCGGTCCGGTCGAGCCGGTCGCCGCGGCCATCGCCTGGCTGCTGTCACCTGAGGCCGCGTTCACCACCGGCCAGGTGCTGTTCGTCGACGGCGGTGCCGAGGCCGTCCTGCGGGGCGAGGCGCCGTTCGCGACGGGCGTCCGCTACGGCCCGCTGCGCCTGGCGCGCATGCTCACCTGGACCGTCATCGGCCGGCTGCGGGCCGCCCGCGGGCGGTGAGCCGGCCGCTCCCCCACCGCGCCACGACGTCCCGGCAGGCGGGTACGTCCTCGTCGGCGACGAGGAGCACCAGGTTGCCGACGTGGTCGCTGTACTGGACCAGCACGTTCACCCCGGCGTCGCCCAGCCGGCGCGCGAGCGTACCGAGCTGGCCGGGCACCTCCTGGTCCAGCCGGGCGAGCACCACCTCTCGCACCGTCGCCGGGCCCAGTCCGGCCGCACGGACCGCCGCGAGCGCGCGGGCGCCGTCGTGCACGAGGTAGTGCGCGACCGCACGGCCGTCGTGGGTGAACACGCCACCGCCCTCCAGGCTCACCCCCGCCTCGCCGAGCGCCTGCCCGAGGTCGGCCAGGGCTCCGGGACGGTCGGGCAGGTGGACCTCGAGGTCGTGGGTCGCGGCGCTCATTAATCGGGTCATGGCGGGACCGTAGGCCGCGAAAGGTTCGGTGGACGCCGAAACGTCCCGGCCGTACCGTCGGCCCATGACCAGGGACCGCGACTTCACGGCGCTGGGCCGGGCGCTGGCCACCCCTGCCCGGTCCACGTTCGTGAACCTGCTCATGGACGGCACCCGGCGGCCGGCGGGCGAGCTCGCCCGGGCGGCAGGGGTGAGCGCGTCGACCGCGTCCGAGCACCTGGGCGTCCTGGTCGACGCCGGTCTGGTCACCCGCGAGAGCCACGGCCGGCATCGCTACTACGCGCTGGCGGGCGGTGAGGTGGCCGCCGCCCTGGAGTCCCTCGGCATGGTCGCCGACGCCGCTCCCGTGTCGGGGTACCGCCGCAGCCGACGCGCGGAGTACCTGGCGGCTGCCCGGTTCTGCTACGACCACCTGGCGGGCCGGCTCGGTACCGCCCTGACGGACGCCTGGGTCCGGGCCGGCTGGCTCGCGGGCCGCGACGAGCTCGCCCTGACGGACCCGGGCGCCGTCGGGCTGCGCGAGCTCGGGGTGGACGTCGACGGCGCGGTCAGCGCCCGTCGGCCGACCACCAGGGCGTGCCTGGACTGGACCGAACGGCGTCCGCACCTGGCGGGAGCGCTCGGCTCCGCGGTCGGCACCCGGTTCCTGGAGGCCGGCTGGGTCACCAGGCACCGGTCGGGCCGCGGCCTGAACGTCACGGACGCGGGCCGCGCCTTGGTCCGCGAGTCGTGGACCATCGACCTGACCGACGACGAGCCCGGCCTCCCGGCACGTTGACCACAGCAGTTGCTGCCAGAAGCCGGCCCGGTCTGGCAGCAGCTGCTGTGGTCAACTTCGCTTGCCGCCCGGCGCGTCGGCGACGTCAGCCGGTCTCGCGCGCGCCGCGTCCCGCGCCGCCGGTCCACTGCCTGCGGAACCAGCCCTCCCAGGTGTGCCCGCCGAACCGCTCGCCCGCGGCGAGGAGGTTCGCGAACGAGTGGTAGCCACCGGGCAGCCCGACGCGCAACCGCACCGGGGGCAGGCCGGGCAGCGGTGCGGGGTCCTTGCCGCGGTACCGCCCCAGGCGGGGCAGCTCGAGCAGCGTCTCCTCGCGCATCGGCACGATCTCCAGCGCGATGCCTCGCTTGTCGGTGATGCGCAGCGCACCGTAGAGCCGGTCCTTGAGCCAGCCGCTCACCTTCGCCTTCAGGTGGGCCGCTGGTCCGCCGATGGTCGGCAGCTCCGGCGGCATCTCGTAGGCCAGGCCGACCCGGGCCGCCTGGGTCCACCGGACCAGGTCCCACGAGGTGCCGTGCCAGAACCAGATCCCGGCCGCGTCGACGACGACGCCCCGGGGCCGGGTCACGCGCCAGAAGTTCGCGATGAACAGGACGCACAGCCCGCCGAACAGGAGCCCGAAGAAGCCGGCTATCACCTTGGCGACGGGATCAGGGTCCGTCACGACCGCGTAGCCGCAGGCCCATCCGAGCGGCCCGGTCAGCAGGATGCCGACGACGAGGGTGATCGCGCCGAGCCGTCCGAGGTCGAGCCGGTGCGCGTCCGGCGAGAAGACCGGTTCGGCGCCCTGCGCCGGGCCCATCATGTCCTGGTTCGTCACCCGCGAGATCGTAGCGGCTGGACCGGTCGTCCGGGCCGCCACGCCGCGGCCCGGCGGCCCGGACGCCGCACCGCTACGTGCGTTCCTCGCCCGGTTCCGCGGGGGCCTGGCCGAGAGTGCCCTCGGCAGCCGCACCCTCGAGGAGGTCCGCGAGCGCGCGCAGCTTCTCCGCGACGCCCTCGCCGAGCGGCGTGAGGGAGTACTCGACGCGCGGCGGGATGGTCGTGACGACGTCGCGCGTCACCATGCCGTCCCGTTCGAGCGCCTGCAGCGTCTGGGACAGCATCTTCTCGCTGACCCCCTCGACCCGCCGGCGCAGCGCGTTGAAGCGGTAGCTCCCCTCGCCGAGCGCGAGCAGCGCGAGCGAGGCCCACTTGGCGGTGACGACCTCGAACGCGGCGCGCGAGCCGCAGTCGCGCGCGAAGACGTCCGCCACCAGCTCCTGCGCGGGGCTGTCGGATCCGAGGTCGGTGATGCTCACGGACCCAGGGTACCGCGCACGGCGGGAATGTGGTGTACTTTCGATTCGTTAGTGCTTCCCGTTAGCAACTACCCGAGCAATGGAGAGTGTCATGACCACCTACGCCGTCACCGGAGCCACCGGCGGCCTCGGCCACCTCGTCGTCGAGGAGCTCCTCTCCCGCGGCGTCCCCGCCTCGGACGTCGTCGCGATCGTCCGCACGCCCAGCAAGGCCGCGGACCTCGCGGAGCGCGGCGTCCAGGTCCGTGAGGGCGACTACGCCCGGCCCGAGACCCTTCCCGCCGCGCTGGCCGGGGTGGACCGCCTGCTGCTCGTCTCCGCGAGCGAGCCGGGCACGCGCGTCGCGCTGCACAGCGCGGTGATCGACGCCGCGAAGGCCGCCGGCGTCGGCCGCATCGCCTACACGGGCATCCTCAAGGCCGGCAACACCTCCAACCCGCTCGCGGGCGAGCACGAGGGTACCGAGGGGGCGCTGCGCGCGTCCGGCGTCCCGATCAGCATCCTGCGCAACGGCTGGTACTACGAGAACTACACCGGGCAGCTCGGCCAGTACCTCGAGCGGGGCGAGATCGTCGGCGCCACCGGGGGTGGCAAGATCTCGGGTGCGGCGCGCGCCGACTACGCCGTCGCGGCCGCGGCGGCGCTGCTGACCGACGAGGGCGACGAGGTCGTCCACGAGCTGGGCGGGCCCGCGTTCGGCCTCGCCGACCTCGCCGCCACCATCAGCGACGTCACCGGCATCAAGGTGACCTACCGCGACCTGTCGGTCGACGAGTTCCAGGCCGAGCTGCAGCAGTACGGGCTCGACGCCGGCACCGCCGGCTTCGTCGCCGGGCTCGACGCCTCGATCGCCGCGGGCGACCTGGAGACCGACAGCGACGACCTGTCCCGCCTGCTGGGCCGCCCGGCCACGCCGCTCGCCGACGCGGTCCGCGCCGCGCACGCCTGACCCGGCGCCGGCCGGCGGTGCGCACCGGGCGGCCGGCGGCCGTACGCCGACCATGCACCTGCTGCCAGGATCCGGCC
>NZ_JBHXBG010000203.1:0-9596 GCF_042726755.1 Promicromonospora sp. NPDC060271
CGCTCAGGTCACCCAGGTGACCTGAGCGTCTGACACGTCCGGGAGCGTCTGACACGTGCGGCGCCGGTGTGCGCCGGATGTCGCTATTGTTCCTTCGCGTGACCCGCTCCTTCCCCTGGACCCGCCTCGGCTTCGCCCTTCTCGTCGTGGTCTCCCTCGGCCTCGGGTGGTGGGGCCTCGCGCTCGACACCAGCCACGACCCGGACCGCACCTGGTACGACGTCGTCTACCACGACCTGCAGCTCTTCGTGATGGGCGCCGACCCGGCCAGCGGCGGCGGGCCGCTCTCCTGGCAGCTCCAGGTAGCGCGCTTCCTCGCCCCGGCCACCGCGGTCTACGCGCTGTTCGAGGCCGCTCGCGCCCTGTTCACCGGGGAGATCCGCCGGTTCAGGGACCGCCGCGCTCGCGGCCACGCGATAGTCGTCGGCGAGACCGACGCCGCCGACACCGTCGCCGCTGCCCTGGCGGCCGCAGGGCACCGGGTGCTGCGCACCCCTGACGCCTCCGGCCTGCACGACGTGGGCCTCACCGGCGCGACGGTCCTGTACGCGTGCGGCGAGGACACGCACGAGGCGACGGCCAACGTGCTGACCGTCGCGGAGGCGGAGAACGCCGTCCGCGCGGCGGGCAGGGGACCCGAGCGCCTGTACGCCCACGTCAGCGACGCCGACCTCGGCGTAGCCCTCCAGGCACGGCACCTGAGCTGCGCCGAACCGGGAGTCGACTTCTTCACGCTCGACGTCATCGCCGCGCAGGCGCTCGCGGTGCGCGAGGTGCGGCGCATGGTGGACGCACCGGGCGGCCCCGCCCCGCTGACGCAGGTGCTGGTGATCGGCTCCGGCGAGTTCGCCAAGGCCCTCGTGGTCGGCCTGGCCCGCGAATGGGAGCTCGCGGGCGACGGCGTCCGGCTGGCGGTCGACCTGCTCGCGGACGACGCCGAGCAGGTCGTCGAGGCGCTCCGGGCCCGCTGGTCGCCCGTGGCCGAGAAGATCGAGCTGCGGGTCGCGCCGGCGCTCGGCACGGGCAGCCTCGGGGCGCCGGACGTGGTCTACGTCTGCCACGCCTCGGACGGCAGGTCCCTGCGGGTGGCCCTCACCGCGACGAAGCTGTGGCACGGCGGACCCGGGTCGCTCGTGCTCCTGCTCGACGGCCTGGCGGGCCTGACGGGCGCGTTCGGCACCGAGGCCTCGCGCGTGCTCGACAACCTGGACGGGCGCCTGCGGACCGTGACCATGCGCGACCTGCTCGCCGACGTCGAGCGGGAGGAGGCCCGCGCCCACGCCGACATGTACGAGCGGATCGCGCGGGCCGTGCACCACGTGTACCTGCGCAACCAGCGCGAGCGCGGCGTCCGCTGGGGCGAGGTCCCCGCGATGGTGCGCTGGGAGGACCTCTCCGAGGACCTGCGGGCCTCCAACCGGGGCTGGGTCGTCGGGCTGCCCGCGCGGCTGTCGCGGATGGGCGCGACCATCGCGCCGCGCGACGGAGCGCCGGAGGTGGTGTTCGAGGGCGCCGAGCTGGACAAGCTCGCCGAGGCGGAGCACGAGCTGTGGGAGTCGGTGCGGGTGGCCCAGGGCTGGCGGAGCGGTCCGGTCCGGGACGACGCCGCCAAGGTGCACCCGATGATCGGCGTGCCGTGGTCCGAGCTGCCCGAGGCGAACCGGGAGAAGGACCGCGACGTGGTGCGGCTGCTGCCCGAGATCCTCGCGGAGTTCGGGCTGGAGGTCGTGCGGTACGACGAGCGCCCGGTGGCGAACGGTCTGGGCGCGCTGGGCACGTTGGGTGAGCGCGGCCGCGCCGCGGCGGAGGGGTGACCGGCGGAGGGCGACATGGGCCCCGCGTGTTCGCCGTCCGCGTACCGCGGAGGTGCCCCATCTGGTGTGCCGGGTGTGGGACTCGAACCCACATGTCCTCTCGGACAGCGCTTTTTGAGAGCGCCGCGTCTGCCTGTTCCGCCAACCCGGCCTGCCGGGACGTGAAGGTGTCCCGGCGGACATCGAACCACACCCCTGGTCCAGGCCCCAAGCCCGGGTACGCGGGACGTAGGATGTACCCCGTGACCGACGAGAACACCGAGAAGCTTTCCCTGGATCTGCCCCCGATGATCGACGCCGAGCCGGAGGCCGCTCCTGCCAACCCCTCGCGCCGCGCCGTGGTGGCGGAGGACGAGGCGCTCATCCGTATGGACGTCGTGGAGACCCTGCGCGAGGCCGGGTTCGACGTCGTGGGCGAGGCCGGCGACGGCGAGACCGCCGTGAACCTGGCGATCGAGCTCAAGCCCGACGTCGTGGTGATGGACGTGAAGATGCCCGAGCTGGACGGCATCTCGGCGGCCGAGCGCATCGGCAAGGCCCACGCGGCTCCTGTGGTGTTGCTCACGGCGTTCTCGCAGACCGAGCTCGTCGAGCGCGCACGCGACGCCGGTGCCATGGCGTACGTGGTCAAGCCCTTCACCCCGGCCGACCTGCTGCCCGCCGTCGAGATCGCGATCTCGCGCTACTCGCAGATCGGTGCACTGGAGGCAGAGGTCGCTGACCTCACCGAACGCTTCGAGACCCGCAAGCGCGTCGACCGTGCCAAGGGCCTCCTGATGACCAAGATGGGCCTGTCGGAGCCCGAGTCGTTCCGCTGGATCCAGAAGACGTCGATGGACCGCCGCCTCACCATGCGCGAGGTCGCCGACGCCGTCATCGAGCAGGTCGGCGCCTGACGCGAACCACGCTCTAGAGCGGGTGAAATCGCGGTTCGCGTGTTCTCTGCCGGCCGGGTGAGGACTAGTCTCTCCGCTCAGCCGGGCCCCCGGCCCGGAAGCCCAGATCCCGGAAGGAGACAAGCGTGCTCGTCATCCGCCCTGCCCGCGAGGACGACCTGCCGGCCGTCGCCGCACTGGCCGCCGAGGCGCGCGACGACTCGCCGACCGGGGCCCAGCTCGGAGCCCAGGACACCGGCCGGCTGCTGGAGCATCTCAGCGTGCTGCTCGCCGCCGGGGGACACGTGCTCGTCGCGGAGCAGAACGGCCAGGTCGCCGGTGTCGTCCTCGGCCGGGTCGTCGCGGCGTACCTCTTCGCCCCGCGCGCGAGCCTGTACCTCGACATGGTGTTCGTCGCGCCGCGGGCGCGTCGCCACGGCGTCGGGCACGCCCTGCTCCGCGCGGCCACGGATCTCGCGGCCGAGCACGAGTGCGAGGACATCTACTCCGCGCCGGTGCCGGGCAACCGCGGCGTACAGCGTTTCCTAGCGCGCCTCGGGTTCGCCCCGGCGGCAGGCCACCGCGTCGCGTCGGTCGCGGCACTCCAGCGCCGCTTCGCCACCGACGTCGCAGCACGGGACAGCGCGCACGCCGGCCGCCGGTTCGCCCGCGTAGGCCTCGAGGACCTCATCGCCCGCCGGCGCCGCGCCCGCTCCGTCCTCGAGTCCGGGCCCATCGACATGCGCCCGGTGGGCGGCGGCGCGCCGTCCCGCCGGCCCGCGAAGGCCGGCTGAAACTGGTTTCAGCGCGGCTCTGTCCTTGCCGGCTAGAGCCTGCGGTTCCGCTTCGGGCGCGTGCCTCGTTCCTCGGCCCCCACCCTGCGCTGCACCTCCGGCTCTAGCCGAGGATCATGCAGGTGAGGCGTGCCGTGCACACCCGCTTGCCCGCGTCGTCGGTGATGGCTATCTCGTACGACGCCGTCGTGCGGCCCAGGTGGACGGCAGTCGCCGTACCCGTGACGTAGCCCTCCCGGGCCCCCCGGTGGTGCGTGGCGCTGACCTCGATACCCACCGTCTGCTTGCCCGGCCCCGCGTGGGCCTGCGCCGCGAGCGAGCCGAGCGTCTCGGCGAGGACCACCGAGGCGCCACCGTGCAGCAGCCCGGCCGGCTGGGTGTTGCCCTTGACCGGGATCCGCCCGACCGCGCGGTCCGGCGCGAGCTCCAGCAGCTCCATCTCCATCCGCTCGAAGAGCGTGCCCGTGGTGTCCGCTCCGGCGTACATGGCCTTCCAGTCGATCGCGGGCTCGTCGATCGTGGGCTCGGAAGGCGCAGCGGAAGCGCTCGTGTCAGTCATGCGGGCTATGTTGTCAGGCGTGACCTCCACCGTGCCAAGCCGTACTCCGGACAAGCCCTCCTCGGGCCGCCCCCGTCTCCTGCTGATCGACGGCCACTCGATGGCCTATCGGGCGTTCTACGCGCTGCCCGACACCCTCGCGACCAGCTCAGGACAGATCACCAACGCCGTCTACGGCTTCACGTCGATGCTGACGAACCTGTTGCGCGACGAGCAGCCCACGCACATGGCCGTGGCGTTCGACGCGGGCCGCGTCACCTTCCGCACCGAGCGGTTCCCCGCGTACAAGGGCACCCGTGACGCCACGCCGGACGCGTTCAAGGGACAGGTCCCGCTCATCAAGGAGGTGCTCGACGCGCTGCGTGTCTCCTCGATCGAGCTCGCAGGCATCGAGGCCGACGACATCCTCGCCACCCTCGCGACGCAGGCCAGTGCCGCAGGTATGGAGGTGCTGATCTGTTCGGGCGACCGCGACACGCTGCAGCTCGTGAACGGTGACGTGACCGTCCTGTACCCCAAGAAGGGCGTGTCCGAGCTGGCCCGCATGGACCCGGCGGCGGTCGAGGCCAAGTACGGCCTGCCCCCTGAGCGTTACCCGGACCTCGCGGCGCTCGTCGGCGAGACCAGCGACAACCTGCCGGGCGTACCCGGCGTCGGGCCGAAGACGGCCGCCAAGTGGATCACGGCGTACGGCGGCCTCGCCGCCCTGCTCGACGCCGCCGAGGAGGTCAAGGGCAAGGCCGGCGAGAGCCTGCGCGCGAACCTGGACCAGGTCCGGGTCAACCGGGAGCTGAACGCCCTCCTGACCGACGTCGAGCTGCCGCTCGGCGTGGCCGACCTGGCCCTGGAGGGCTTCGACCGGGAGGCGGTGCATCTCGTCTCCGACACCCTGCAGTTCGGCCAGCTGCGCGACCGGCTCCTCGCCGTCGACCCGGCGGGCTCCGCCGCGGAGGAGGCCCCGGTGGCCGGCGGGGTCGAGCTCGACCTGGCCGACGTCGCCCCGGGCGCCCTCGGTGCCTGGCTCGCCGCCCGCTCGGAGCGCGTGGGCGTCGACGTGGCCGGTACGACCGTGGCCGGCGGCGGAGACGCCTGGGCCGTGGCGGTGGCGGAGCCGGACGGCGAGGCCGCCTACCTCGACCTGACGCAGCTCGGACCCGACGGCGAGAAGGCGCTCGCGTCCTGGCTGGCCGACCCCGCGGCGCCCAAGACCCTGCACGGGGCGAAGGCTGCCGCGCACATGCTCGCCGCGCGCAACCTGGACCTGGCGGGCGTCGCCTTCGACACCGAGCTCGCCGCCTACCTGTGCTACCCGGACCAGCGCGGCTACGACCTGGGCGACCTCGCGGTGCGGCACCTCGGCAGGGAGCTCAAGGTCGCACAGGCGGACGGGGCCCAGGGCGCGCTCGACCTCTCGCTCGAAGGCGAGTCCGAGGGGCAGGCGGAGGCGGTGCGGGCCCACGGCGTGGCCGAGCTGGCGGCCGCCCTCGCGGGCGAGCTCGCCGACCGCGGCGCCACCCACCTGCTCGACGACGTCGAGCTGCCGCTGTCCGGCGTGCTGGCGCGGATGGAGCGCATCGGCATCGCCGCGGACACGGAGTACCTGACCGGTCTGGAGAAGCAGTTCGCGCAGGGGGTCGCCGACGCTGCCGCCGAGGCGTATGCCGTGATCGGCCGCGAGGTGAACCTCGGCAGCCCGAAGCAGCTCCAGGAGGTGCTGTTCGACCAGCTCGGCATGCCCAAGACCAAGAAGATCAAGACCGGGTACACGACCGACGCGGCGAGCCTGCAGGACCTGTTCGTCAAGACCGAGCAC
This sequence comes from Promicromonospora sp. NPDC060271, assembly GCF_042726755.1. NCBI lineage: Bacteria > Bacillati > Actinomycetota > Actinomycetes > Micrococcales > Promicromonosporaceae > Promicromonospora > Promicromonospora sp. NPDC060271. The sequence goes on from NZ_JBHXBG010000203.1 coordinate 5,856, forward strand.
CCGTTCCTGGCCCACCTGCTCGCGCACCGCGACGTGTCGCGTCTGCGCACCACCGTCGAAGGGCTGCTCAGGTCGGTGGCCACCGACGGGCGCATCCACACCACGTTCCAGCAGACCATCGCCGCGACGGGCCGGCTCAGCTCGACCGACCCGAACCTGCAGAACATCCCGATCCGCACGGAGGCGGGCCGGCAGATCCGGCGGGCGTTCCAGGTCGGCGAGGGTTACGAGTCGCTGCTGACCGCCGACTACAGCCAGATCGAGATGCGGATCATGGCGCACCTGTCCGGCGACGAGGGCCTGATCGAGGCGTTCAACTCGGGGGAGGACCTGCACCGGTACGTGGGCTCGCGCGTTTTCGAGGTGGAGCCCGCCGGCGTGACCGCGGAGATGCGCTCCAAGATCAAGGCGATGTCGTACGGCCTGGCCTACGGCCTGAGCGCGTTCGGCCTGTCGCAGCAGCTCAACATCGCCACGGGCGAGGCGCAGACGCTCATGGACGACTACTTCGAGCGGTTCGGCGGCGTGCGCGACTACCTGTCCGGGGTGGTCGAGGAGGCGCGCGCCACGGGCTACACCGCCACGATCCTCGGCCGGCGCCGCTACCTGCCGGACCTCACGAGCGACAACCGGCAGCGCCGGCAGATGGCCGAGCGGATGGCGCTCAACGCTCCGATCCAGGGCAGCGCCGCCGACATCATCAAGCTCGCGATGCTCCGCGTGCAGAAGGCGCTCGACGAGCGTGGGCTCTCGTCCCGCCTGCTGCTCCAGGTGCACGACGAGCTCGTGGTCGAGGTCTTCCCGGGCGAGCGGGAGGCCGCCGAGGAGGTGCTGCGCAGCGAGATGGGCGCGGCCTACGAGCTCACCGTCCCGCTCGACGTCTCGGTGGGCACGGGCGCCACCTGGCACGAGGCAGGCCACTGACCCTCCGTTGAGTGCTGGCTATTTGTGAGATCTGGAGGCACCCACTCACAAATAGCCCGCACTCAGCGAGCGGGTCAGGGCTTGTGCGTGACGAAGACCGCCGTACCCGGGAGGTAGCGGCCGCGCTCCGGGCCCCAGCCGCCCCAGACCTGGTCGTTCCACTCCGGCCACTCCGGCTCGACCAGGTCCGTCAGACGTAGGCCCGCAGCGACGACGTCGCGCACGTGATCGCCCACGGTGCGGTGGTACTCCGCGTACAGGACCCGGCCGGCGGCGTCGGCCTCGACGTACGGGCGGCGGTCGAAGTACGACCGCGACGCCGTCAGGCCGCGCAGGGTCGGGTCGTCGGGGAACGCCCACCGCAGCGGATGCGTCACCGAGAACACCCAGCGGCCGCCCGGCCGCAGCACGCGGGCGGCCTCCCGGTGCACGGCGCCGGCGTCGGGCACGAAGGGCAGCGCGCCGAAGGACGTGAAGACGATGTCGAACGAGCCGTCCGCGAAGGGCAGCGCCCGCGCGTCTGCCTGGACCCGCGGCACGACGATGCCCGTCGCGGCGTCGAGGCGTTCCGCGCCGGCCAGCATGCCCGCCGAGTAGTCGGAGGCCACGGCCCGGGCCCCGCGGGAGGCCAGCCAGCGCGAGCAGTGCGCCGCGCCGGCCCCCACCTCCAGCACATCGCGCCCGTCGACGTCGCCCAGCAGGCCGGCGTCCGCCTCGGTCAGGCCCTCGGGTCCCCAGCGGAACCCGGCGTCGCCGAGAAAGTCGCGGTGCTCGTCGAGGTAGTCGTCGGCATTGGCGTCCCACCACGCCCGGGCGGCGCCGGCGTCGTCCGGCAGGTCGCGGTAGCCGAAGGACACGGGCTGGTCGTCAGTCACGAGGCAATCATCGCCCCTGTCTGCTTCCTATGGTTTCGTACGGCTGTGTCTATGAGTCGCGGGCGAATACCACAGCAGCGGCCATAACAAAAGGGTCACGATTGGATTCCGGTCAGGGAAGCGAAATACGCAGGCAACGAGAAGGCTCCTAAGGTCGGGCGCAAACGTCTGCGTGTCGTCGTGTCCCGAACCCGGGCTCGCCGATGCGCTCGAGGAAGGAGAGTGCCATGCGTCGACGCGCTACGCGCCTTGCGGGCGGCGTCACCCTGGTGACTGCGCTCGCAGTGGCTCTGAGTGGATGTGTCGCCAGCGAGCGGGACCCCGAGGGCAGCGGCGAGGGCGGCGGCAAGGACACCTTCGTGTTCGCCGCGTCCGCGGACCCCGGATCGCTCGACCCCGCGTTCGCCAGTGACGGCGAGTCGTTCCGGGTCGCACGCCAGATCTTCGAGGGCCTCGTCGGAGTCGAGCCCGGCACCGCCGACCCCGCCCCTCTGCTCGCCGAGAGCTGGGACATCAGCGAGGACGGCCTGGAGTACACCTTCCACCTCAAGGAGGGCGTCAAGTTCCACGACGACACGGACTTCGACGCCGAGGCCGTGTGCTTCAACTTCGACCGGTGGGCGAACTGGACCGGCCTGGCCGCGTCCGAGTCGCTGTCGTACTACTACACGCACGTGTTCGGTGGTCAGGGCGAGAACGGCAAGTACGACTCGTGCGAGGCGCCGGACGCCGCGACCGCGGTCGTGAAGCTGAAGAGCCCGCTGCCCGAGCTGGTCCCGGCGCTCTCGCTGCCGTCGTTCTCCATGCAGTCGCCCACGGCGCTCGAGGAGTTCAAGGCGGACGAGGTCGGCGGCGCCGAGGACGCCCCGGAGCTCTCCGAGTACGCCACGGCACACCCGGTCGGCACCGGCCCGTACACGTTCGGCGAGTGGAAGGCCGGCGAGTCGGTCACGCTCAAGGCGTTCGACGGGTACTGGGGCGAGATCAAGGACGTCAAGAACATCGTCTTCACGGTGATCGCCGAGGGCACCGCGCGCCGCCAGGCGCTCGAGGCCGGTGACATCGACGGCTACGACCTGGTCGCGCCTGCCGACGTCGACGCCCTCGCGGAGTCGGGCTACCAGATCCTGAACCGCGAGCCGTTCAACATCCTGTACCTGGGCATGAACCAGAAGCAGAAGCCGCTGGACGACATCCGCGTCCGTCAGGCGATCGCCCACGCGATCGACAAGGAGGCGCTGGTCGCGGCCGCGCTGCCGGAGGGCACCGAGGTCGCCACGCAGTTCGTGCCCTCGATCGTCTCGGGCTTCAGCGAGGACGTCGCGTCCTACGAGTTCGACCAGGACAAGGCCAAGGAGCTCCTGGCGGAGGCCGGGCAGGAGAACCTCGAGCTCGAGTTCAACTACCCGACCGACGTCTCGCGTCCGTACATGCCGGACGCCGCGGCGATCTACGAGGCCATCTCGGCGGACCTCGAGGAGGTCGGCATCACGGTCAAGGCGACGCCGGAGCCGTGGGCCCCGACCTACCTCGACACCATCCAGGGCAGCGAGAACCACGGGCTGCACCTGCTCGGCTGGACGGGTGACTACAACGACACCTACAACTTCATCGGCACGTTTTTCGGCGCGGAGTCGTCCGAGTGGGGCTTCAACGACCCCGACCTCTTCAAGAGCCTGAGCGACGCGCGGTACGCCGACGTCGACCAGCAGGAGGCCCAGTACAAGGCCGCGAACGAGGCCGTGATGGAGTTCCTGCCGGGCGTGCCGCTCGCCAGCCCGGTGCCGTCGCTGGCCTTCACCGAGCAGGTGCAGGGCTACCCGGTCTCGCCGGTGCAGGACGAGGTCTACAACGTCATCACGTTCTCGGAGTAAGGGAACCCGGTGACACACCTAGGGCGCATCGCGCCTTAGGGTGAAGTGCTCAGGTCGGGGCGCGGCAC
>NZ_JBHXBG010000204.1:0-9467 GCF_042726755.1 Promicromonospora sp. NPDC060271
GTGCGACGTCGTCGCACCGGGCCGGTCCTGTTTCCGAACGGCCCGCTGACGGGCCGTGTGACCGAGATCCAAGGGGGAGTCGTGTCCGAGCTGTCGCCGAGACGGGGGATGATTCCGGCGATCGTCGCAGCAACGGCCATCGTCGCACTCGTCGTGGCCGCGATCCTGGTCGTCGAGCACGCGTTACCCGCGGCGCCCGCCCCGCTGATGGAAGAGAGCACGGCGTCGGGCGGTGTGGACCTGAGGTGCCCGGAGAACGAGCCGATCACGCAGGAGCTGCTCAGCCGTTCGACGTGGACCATGTGCTGGCGGGTGGACTCCAGCCGCGGGCTGGTGCTCGAGGACGTCCACTTCACGCCGGCGGGCCACGAGCCGGTGCAGGTGCTGGCCGAGCTGTCCATCGGGCAGCTCGAGGTGCCGTACGACACCGGCCTGCGCAATACCGAGGACATCACCACGCAGGGCTTCGGCGGCCCCCAGATGATGACGCTCACCAAGACCGAGTGCCTGGGTGAGCGTCTCGAGACGTACCTGCCGAAGATCGGCGACGGTTCGCTGGGCGGCGGCGGCGAGAGGCGGTCGGTGCTCTGCCAGGAGGTGGTCGACGGCGGCATCGCGTACCGCAGCGCCGAGGGCGCCGGGGCCGAGGTGGCACGGCGCACCGAGCTGCGGCTCGCGACCGTCTCGAAGGTCGGCTGGTACGAGTACGTCAGCCAGTACACGTTCGGCAGCGACGGGACCATCCGGTCCGACCTGGGCGCCACGGGCGACCTGTCGCCGGAGGACTACGGCGACGACCCGGCCCACGGCTGGCCGGTCGGCCCTGGGGACACCGACTACGCCACCAGCCACTCGCACAACGCGGTGTGGCGGGTGCACTGGGCGCTCGGCGGCCCGGGTGGGCAGGTGGTCGAGCAGTACGACGCCGCGCCGACCGGTGAGCAGGGGCCGCGGGCGCCGCTCGTCGAGGGCAGGCTCACCAGGATCACGCACGAGGGCACCGCGGAGGCGGCGGACCGTCGCTGGTGGCGCGTGGTGAACCCCGACGTGCTCAACGAGGACGGGCACGAGATCTCCTACCAGGTGGACCTCGGCGCCACGACGCCGTTCGAGCTCACCCAGGACCACCATCACGACGACGTCGAGGACGCCGGGTACGCGGTCGCGTTCACCGAGGCCGACGACTGCCAGCTCTTCGCGACGGCGAACAAGGAGGGCACGTGCGGCTCGGGCGTGCTCGACTTCGCGCAGGACGAGGCGGAGCTGTCCGACGTCGTCACGTGGGTCGCCGTCGGCTTCCACCACGTCGCGCGCGACGAGGACCAGAGCCCGATGGAGATGCACTGGCAGGGCTTCACCCTGACGCCGCGTGACCTGACCGCCCAGCGCGTCGACCCGCCGTCCGCCCGCGAGGACGTGAACGGGAAGCCCGCTCCCGTGCACTGAGCGGACCCTCGCCCGTTCAGGGCTTGCGCGCCTCCACGAGCGTGCGCCTGCTGTGGCAGACGAACGAGCCGCGCTCCGCGATGTGCTCCCGCAGCGCGCGCAGCCGGTCACGGTACTTCTCGACAGTGAAGTCGGGCACCGTCCACAGGACCTTGCGCAGGAAGTGCACCACCGCCGCCAGGTCGAAGAACTCGACCCGGGTGAGCTTGTCCCGCAGCGCCACCAGCTCCAAGCCGACCGCGGCCACCTGTTCGCGGACCCGGTCCAGGTACTCGGCGTCCCGGTCCTCCTGGGGTCCCATGAGGAACTCGTACAGCGCGCGGTTGGAACCGGCCCCGACCTCCTGGACCAGGAGCGTGCCGCCGGGCGCCAGCACCCGAGCCGCCTCGGCGTACGGGAACGAGACCGGATGACGGCTCGTGACCAGGCCGAACGTGTCCTTGTCGAACGGCAGCGGGGCGGCGGAGCCCTCGACCAGGGTCACCACACCGCCGAACGGTTCGAGCGCGGCCGAGGCGAGCGCGTGGTTGGGTACCCAGCTCTCGGTGGCCCGCACCGTGCCGGGCACGTGCTCCGCGAGCCCCAGTGCCTCCGCGAACACCTCGCCGCCGCCAGTGTCGACGTCGAGCACCGAGTCGACCCGGCCCAGCCGCTCGCCGCAGAGCCGCACGTAGCCCCAGCCGGGGCGCTCCTCGGTGGCCCGGCCCGCGAACCAGGAGAAGTCCCAGCCGTCGGTGGGCACGGCCAGCCCTTCCGCCAGCTCCTCGTCGAACGTCATGCCGTCGAACGTCATGCCGGCGAACGTATCCCCGTGCATCCCCCGGCCACCAGCCGATATCCCCCGGTCGGGGGAGGGGACGGGCACCTGGCGGACGGGAGTGTGAAGGCGTACCGCACGACCGACCGGAAGGAACCGTCATGGAACGCCTACCCCGCGCCACGCTCATCGGCGCCACCATCGCGAGCGGCGCCACCGCGCTGCTCGGCCTGGCCTGGATGCTCGGGCTCCTGCCGAACGTCTACGCGGACCCCGCCACCGCGCTCCTGGCCCAACTCGCCGGACAGGAGGCCGCGACCACCGTGCACGTCCTCACCGCGCTGGCCGGCGTCGCCGGCGGGATCGCGGCGCTCGCGGGCGTCCTCGGCGTACGCGGCCGGGTCTGGGTCGCGGCGGCGCAGCTCGTCGTCTTCGGCGTGGTGCTGCAGGGCGGCGGCCCGCTGTCCACGATGGGCTACCTCGTCGCGATGGCGATGCCGCTGGCCGTCGTGGTCCTGCTCGTCCAGGTGGTGCGCCGGTACCGGGTCGCCCGCTGGACGGTCGGCGTACCCGGCCTTGCGCTGCTCGTCGTCGGCGCGTTCCTGGCGCGGGACGCCCTCGCCGGGATCGTACGCATGCTCGGCGCCGGCCTGTACGAGAACCGCGCAGGGCTGCTGCTGTCCCTGCTCGTGCTCACGGTCGGGACCCTGTGGGCCGCCGCCGGGGTGCAGGCCCTGGCGGGCACGCCGGTCCTGGAGCGCACGACGGACTGGGTGGTGCGGCACCGCAGGGCCATCACGATCGTTGCCGCCACGGGACCGCTCCCGTACGCCCTGGTGCGGCTCACCTGGCTCACCCCGTGGCCGCAGCTCGGGTTCGACATGGACCTGTCCACGCGGATCTGGGGGCTGACGCTGTCCAGCGGCGCCTGGCTCGGCGTCTTCCTCACACTCGGTCTGATCCGACCGTGGGGCGAGGTGTTTCCCCGCTGGATGCCAGGCCTCGCAGGGCGCCGCGTACCCGTCGCCGCGGCCGCGGTGCCCGGCGGGCTGATCGCGGTCACGCTGATCTTCTCGATCGTCCCCATGCTGGTGATGTTCGGCGGGCAGGGCCTGGTCGACGGCATCGTCGGTGCGGTCACCTTCCCGTGCTGGTACTGGGGTCCGGCCCTGGCGCTCGCCGTCTGGGGTTACGTGGCCCACCGGACCCGGTCCGAGCGCTCCCCGGCGCTGCCCACCCCGGTGCTCGACGCGAGAGGATGACGGCATGCAGGCGACGAGGCGACACCTCACCGCGGATCGTGTGCGGTATCTCGCCCGGTATCTCGCTCGGCGGTTCGCCTGGCAGATGCTGGGCGGGGCGATCGGGCTGGCCCTGGTGCTGCTCGTCTACAGCCTGCTGAACGTCGTCGCCGAAGGCCTTCCCGCCTGGGTGGTGGCGGTCGCGACGGTCGCGGCCGCCATCGGGCTCGGGCTGGTACCCGGCGCACGGGAGCTCGAGGTCACCGCGGCCCGCGCGCTGCTCGACGTGGACGACGAGCTGGTGGCACCAGCCCGGCCCCGCGCCGCGCACCGCCTCCGGACGGCGGCCTGGGTGGCGGGACATCTCGCCTCTGGTCTGCTCGTGGCGGTCGGCCTGTTCGCGGGCGTCCCGATGGCGGTACTCATCGGCGCGGAGGCCGTCGCAGGGGAGGCGCTGCGCTCGGGGGACTCGTTCTACACCGGGCTGCCGCTGCCGACCGGGCCGGTGTCGCTCGCGCTGCGGCTGGTCCTGTGCGCGGCCTTTGCACTGCTGGCCCTGATCGCCACCTGGCCGCTGGGCGCCGCCGCCGCGGCGCTCGCCGGCCGGGTGCTCGGGCCCACGCCGCACGACCGCATGGAGACGGCGCTCGCCAGGGCCCGTCGCGAGGCGGAGCACACCCGCCTGGCGCGCGAGCTGCACGACGGGATAGGCCATGCGCTGACCGTCGTCACCGTCCAGGCGGCGGCCGGCCGTCGGGTCGTCGCGGTCGACCCCGACGCGGCGGCCGAGGCCCTGGCCGCCATCGAGGACACCGCACGGTCGGCGCTCGCCGAGCTCGACCACCTCCTGGCCGTCCTCCGGGACGACGCCGCCGACGACGCACCGGTCGCCCTCGCGCCCGCCCTGGACGACGTCGTGTCGGCGCACCGCCGCGCAGGGCTCGACCTGAGCGCTCACCTCGACCTGCCGGCCGGGCTGCCCGCCCTCCTCGGCCGGACCGTGCAGCGCATGGTCACGGAGGCGCTCACCAACGCCCACCGGCACGGCGCTCCCGGCCCCGTCCGGCTCACCGTGGGGCACGGCGGCGACGAGGTGCGGATCGAGGTGGTGAACCCGGTTCGTCCCGGTTCCCGGCCCGGCAGGCGTTCGACCGGCGGGCGCGGCCTGCCGGGTATCCGGGAACGCGTCGCCCTGTTCGGCGGTACCGTCCACGCGGGGCCGGACGGCGACCTGTGGGTGTTCCGTGCGACGCTGCCCTGCGCGCCCCGGGCAACCGGCGGGGCCGACCGGAAGGATCCAGATGCCTGACACCCAGGTCCGGGTGCTCGTCGCCGACGACGAACCGCTCGTCCGCAGCGGCCTGCGCCTCATCCTCGATGCCGAGCCCGACATCGAGGTCGTCGGGGAGGCCGCCGACGGCGCCCAGGCGGTCGAGCTGGCACGCGCCCTGCGCCCCGACGTCGTCTGCATGGACGTGCGGATGCCGGGCGTGGACGGGCTGCGCGCGACGGAGCTCGTGCTGCGGCTGCCTGAGCCGCCCCGCGTGCTCGTGGTCACGACGTTCGAGCACGACGGCTACGTGCTCGACGCGCTGACGGTCGGGGCGTCCGGATTTCTGCTCAAGCGGGCGGGCGCCGACGAGATGGTGCAGGCGGTCCGGACGGTCGCCGTCGGGCAGAGCCTGCTGTACCCGCAGGCGCTCCGTGACCTGGTCCGTACCCGTCCGCGTGCCACGGCCGGCGCTCCGGTGCTGACGCCGCGCGAGCGGGAGGTGCTGGGGCTCGTGGCGCAGGGCATGACGAACGCGGAGATCGCCGCCGCGCTGGTGGTCGGGGTCGAGACCGTGCGAACGCATGTGGCGTCGGTCCTCGCGAAGCTGCAGGCCCGGGACCGGACCCAGGCTGTGGTGCTCGGGTACCGGGCAGGGCTCGTCGACCTGTAGCCGGGGTCCTGTGGCCGGGCCCGGTAGCCGGGCCGGGCCTCAGTCCCGGGGGAGGACCATCTCCACCTGGTCCGGGAACGGCGCGTAGTCGGACGCCAGGGTGCGTCCCGTACGGCGCCAGCCGAGGTGCTCGTAGAAGCCGATGGCCTGGTCGTTGTCGGCAAGGCACCACAGGCGCGGGTCGCGCATCTCGGCGACCGCAGCGTCCATCGCGGCGCGGGCGAGGCCGGCGCCCCAGCGGGACGGGTGCACCGCGAGGTGCCGCAGCAGCTGCCCGTCGTGGGCGACGAAGCAGGCCAGCCGGGAGCTGTCCACGTCGTCGTCCAGGACGAGCACGCGCACGCCGGGCTCGGTGAGCGCGGACTCCCACTTGGCCAGGACCTCGTCGGCGGGGAAGGGGTACATGCCAGGCGGGAAGATGTGGCCGAGCGCCGCGATCCCGGCGGCGCGCTCGACATCGAGGAGCGCCTGCGCGTCCTCCGGCGTGGCCTGGCGGAATCGGGTCGGTTCCATGTTCACCAGCGTATGCCCCGTCCGCGGTGCGGGCACCACCGTCGAGATTTGCGGAGCGCCACCGTCTGCCAGGGCGAAATTGGGGTGAAAGATTTCCCCGAAGTGCTGTGACCTCCGCGTGGTTCGAGCGTCAAGGCTGCATGACAGATACAGCATTCAGTGCAGTGATGTCCCGCTTGACGGCGCTCGACACGCTCTCGCTGCGAGTGAGTCAGGACTGGCTCGCGTTCGGCCTGGACCGGGTGGACGTGCTGGTCATCGACATTCTGACGGTCAGCGAGCTCACGGCCGCGCAGCTGGTGAGCAAGCACCGGCTGATCGCCGAGGAGACCGACCCCGGAAGGGAGCTTGGCCTGACGAGGGTGTGGACCGGCTGGCTCGGCGACGCCTCGGACGTCGTGCCGGTCGCCATGCGGCTCACGCTCGCGCCCGGTGAGGGCTGAGGCGAGGAGGCCGCCGCTCGGCGGCGGCCTCCCGAGCCTCAGCGCGGCAGGTGCGCCTCGATCTCGCCGACGATCGCCGGGTCGTCCGGCAGCGTCCTCGGTGAGTAGCGACGCACGTCGCCACCGGGCAGGACCAGGAACTTCTCGAAGTTCCACCGGATCTTGCCCGAGTGTCCCTCGGCGTCCTCCGCCTTCTTGAGCTCGACGTACAGCGGGTGGGCGTTCCGGCCGTTCAGCCTGATCTTGTCGAGCACGGGGAACGTGACGCCGTACGTCATGGAGCAGAACTCGGCGATCTTCTCGTTCGAGCTGAGCTCCTGCAGGAACTGGTTGCTGGGGAAGCCCAGCACCGTGAACCCCCGGTCCTGGTACTTCTTCTGCAGCTCCTCCAGGGTCGCGTACTGCGGCGCCAGACCGCATCGCGACGCCACGTTCACGATGAGCACCACGTCGTCCTTGTGCTCGGCGAGCGAGATCTCGGTGCCGTCCATGGTGTGGAAGGGGATGTCGTAGAGGTCCATCCTCGCATCGTCCAGCTTCGTTGCACTCACTGCAAGGTTTCAGGCGGGCTGGTTCGCCGGAGCGGCTGTGGTGTTCGACTCATCGGCTTTCGGCTCGCCGGCGCCGGGCTCGTCGGCTTTCGGCTCGTCGGTGTCGGCGGAGACGTCGCTCTCCGCGACCGTCTTCCGCTCGTCGTAGACGTCGCGGTCGATCTCGCCGGAGGCGTTCGCGACGAGCATCGCGACGAGCGTGTCGCCGTTGACGTTGAGGAACGTCCGGAAGATGCCCGTGAACCAGTCCACCGCGATGAGCAGCCCCACCGCCTCGAACGGGAGCCCGAGCGACGTCGCGAGGAACATCGCGACCACCGGGAAGCCACCCGGGACCGTGATGGTGCCCATGTTGAGGAGCACGGCGAGCGCCATGCCGAGGACCAGCTGTCCCGGCGACAGGGTGACGTCGCCCGCCTGGGCGAGGAACATCACGACGATCATGTAGTTGAGGACGGCCCCGTAGGAACCCATCGTCAGGCCTACCGACAGGGTGAAGCTCGCGACGCGCTTGCTGATGCCCACCTTGTCGACGGCGTTGCGCAGCACCGTCGGGTAGGTGACGGCCGAGCTCGTGGTCGTGACGGCTATCGCGGTCTGCTCCGCGAGCTTGCGCGGCAGGCGCCACGGGCTCAGCCGGGTGCGCAGCGTGACGACGGTGACGAACAGGACCAGGAGGACGATCACGCCGAGCAGAGTCGTCCCGAGGTAGCTCAGCGCCGTCGTCACGACGGCGAACCCCACGTCTCCCGCGAGCGCCGCGAGCAGGCAGAACACCCCGACGGGTGCGATGTACATGACGAACCGGATCATCGTGAGGACGATCTGCTGGAGCTGGTCGAAGAACCCGAGCACCAGCCGGTTGCCGGTCCGGGCGACGTACGTGTTGAGGGCGGCGCCGAACAGCAGCGAGAAGACGATGATCGGCACCATGCTCGCCGTCGACATGGCCTCGAAGATGTTGGTCGACACGAAGCCGAGGACGGTGTCCTGCCAGCTCGTCGGCTCGGGCGGGGTGAGGGCCGGGTCGAGCTCGCCGTCGAACACCATCCCGGCGCCGGGGCGCAGGAGGCTGCTCAGGCCCCAGGCGAGCAGCGCCGCGACGACGGAGAAGGAGATCATCCAGCCGAAGGTCCGGGCCGCGAGCCCGCCGGCGCCCTTGCCGCTCATGGATCCGGTGGCGACGATCACCGAGGCCATCACGAGCGGCACTATCGACATCTGGATGAGCCGGATGAAGAGGTCGCCGACGAACTTCAGGTTGCTCGCCCACTCGCCGGCGAGGAGCCCGAAGGCGATTCCGGCGACGGCGGCGATGCCGATCTGCAGGGCGGGGTTCTTCAGGGCCTTCACGGTTCCTCCGGTGTCAGGTGCCGCACGACCGCGCGGCTCTGCTGCGAAAACTAGGTGGGCGCCGTTAGGCGGGTGATGACTGCGCGTTGCATTCCTGTTTCAACTTCGACGGGTTCTGGCACAAATGTTTCGGAACGATGACCGTCGGCCCCGCGGGGTTAGGTTGACGGCGTGAGCCACCCGTCCCAGGGCACCGGACGCAGACCCGGACCCACCAAGCACCGACCGCCGCTGCCCGTGCGGGACGGGCTCAACCCGACCCGGATAGTGCTGCCGCACGACCCGGAGGTGGTCGCACGGTTCCCGTTCGCGCTCGACTACCTCCTGGACCGGTTCCACGACGACGAGGTGCGCCTGCGCGAGAAGCTGGGTCTTGGCGAGATCGTCACGGGCAGCGGGGAGCCGCTCACCCCCACGACCCCGTACGCGCCGCGCGGCTTCCTCTACCTCTACCGCGACCCGCCCGCGCACGAGGACAAGATCCCCTTCGAGCCGGAGGTGCTGTACCGCGACGAGAACCTGCTCGTCGTCGACAAGCCGCACTTCCTCGCGACGATGCCGCGCGGGCGGTGGGTACGGGAGACCGCCCTGGTCCGGCTCCGGGTCGCCCTGGACCTGCCGGAGCTGTCGCCGGCGCACCGGCTCGACCGCGGCACCGCGGGCGTGCTGGTCCTCACCGTGCGGCCGGAGGTGCGCGGCGCGTACCAGGAGGCGTTCGCCCGCCGCGAGGTGCGCAAGGTCTACGAGGCGGTGGCACCGCTCGCGCCGTCGGACGGTGCCCCGCCCGACGCCGCCCTGGTCGCCCGGGGCGAGCCCGTCACGTTGCGCAGCCGCATGGTGAAGCGGCGCGGCGTCCCCAGGGCCGAGGAGGTGCCCGGCGAGCCGAACGCCGAGTCCCTGATCACCCTCTCGGCGGCCTCAGCGGCGCGTGGCCTCGGCCTGTACCGCCTGGAGCCGCACACCGGCAAGACCCACCAGCTCCGGCTGCACATGGCGTCGCTCGGGCTGCCGATCCTGCACGACCCGTTCTGGCCCGAGCTTCGCGAGGCCGAACCCGACGACTTCGACCGGCCGCTACAGCTCCTGTCCCGGTCGCTCGAGCTCACCGACCCGCTGTCCGGGCGGCTCCGCCGCTTCGAGTCGCGCAGGACCCTGAGCGAGTGGACCTGTCAGACACCGCCGGACGTGTCAGACGCTCAGGTCACCCGAGTGACCTGAGC
>NZ_JBHXBG010000205.1:0-9457 GCF_042726755.1 Promicromonospora sp. NPDC060271
CGGTCCCGCCCCGCTTTGGTCTGTGTCGGGCGCTCACCGTCCGGCTAACCCGGGTCCGGTGCCTGGCAGGTCGGACACCAGTACACGGGGCGTTCGTACGGCTTCTCGTTCGCCGACCCGACGTCGATCGGGGTGCCGCACCGATGGCACGGCCGGCCCGTCCGGCCGTGCACGTGCAGCTCTACGGCGGCCAACCCCCGCGCGCGTCCCACGGCCACGCTCCGCTCCATGAGCCTGCGGGCCGCGCGGAGCAGGTCGTCGCGTTCACCCTTGGACAGCGCCCCCGCGGGCGTCCATGGCCACAGGCGCCGCGCGAAGAGGGACTCCGCCATCCAGATGGTGCCGAGGCCCGCAACCGTACGCTGGTCCAGCAGCACGTCGCACAGGGGCCGCTTCGGATCACGGACGAGCCGTGTCGAGCTCTCGGACAGGCCGGTGCTCGGGAAGTCGTCGCCGAGGACGTCCGGGCCGAGCCCGTTGAGGATGCGCTGCTCGTCGTGCGTGCGCAGCAGATCGAGCATCCCGAGGTGCCACCCGGTCGCGGTCCAGGCGTCTGTCGCGAGTACTGCGCGGATGGCGGGGTTACGGGCCGAGGCGTCGCGCGAGCCGGTGCGGTGGATCCGCCAGTAGCCGTCCATGCGCAGGTGCGTGTGCAGGGTGCGTCCGTCGTCGAACCGGGTCAGCAGGTGCTTGCCGTATGCGCTGGTCTCCAGCGCGGTGGCGCCGGTCAGGTCCGCGGCGCCGACGCTGGGCCAGCGCAGCTCCGCGCGGACGAGCGGCAGACCGCGTAGCGCGGAGGTGAGACGCGCGGCGGTGAGGCGCAGTACATCGCCCTCGGGCACGAGTGCTCCCCTCGTCGTGGGGCTTCAGCGTAGTGGGCGCCACGGTCGCGGTAGGCTACACAACCGGCATATCACCCACTTGAGAAGGGCCGGTTCGAGCCCCGACCAGCCGGTCGGTGACGGAGTCAGGGGTTGCCCCCAGTGACAATCAGGGGGAAAACCCGATGGTTTCCGAACGCTCGGACCACAATGCTTCTCTCATGACCGCAATTGCCGCTGACCTGGGGAGACACGCCGATCTGCCCGCCACTTCCGTAGACGCCCGCAGCGTGCGGACCGTCGGCTGGTTCGGTGCGACGGCGCTGCTGCCGATGGTCGCGGCGCACGTGGTCGGCGCTTCGGCGGTCGACCCGGTGCTCGACCCGATCAGCTGGTACGCGTTCGTGCCCGGTGGCGGTGAGCTGATCCTGGCCGGCGGCCTGGTCCTGGCCGTGCTCGGCCTGATCCTCATGGTGCGGATGTATCGCACCGGTCTTGCGGTCGGCCCGGTCCCCGCCGCCGCGATGATCGTGTTCGCCGTGGCGATGGTTCTGGTCGGTGCGTTCCCGACCGACCCGCCGGGTACCGCCGCGTCGTTCTCGGCCATCGTGCACCGCGTGAGCGCCGCGACGGCGTTCTGCGTGCTGCCGGTGATCGGCCTGAGCCTCGAGCGGTCGATCGGGCAGCCCCGGTCCGCCCTCCCGCGCGGCCTTCGGTCGGCGGCCATCGCCCTGGGCGTGGTGGTAGGGCTGTTCCTCGTGGTCCACCTGTCGCTGGTCTTCTTCGCGAGCTCCGGCATCTTTGCGTTCGGTCTCATCGAACGCGTGGGCTTCGTGTTCATGATCGGCTTCCTGTACCTGCTCGCCGCCACCATCGACCAGGAGAGCCCGACCATCGAGCACGAGGTGGCCCGCTCGGTGCCGGGTGCGCCGGCCGGGCACCAGGCGGACGAGCAGGCCTTCCTGCTCAGCGGATCGAGATCCGCAGACCTCGTGGCGTGACCGCGAAGCCGGCCTCGACCAGCGCGCGTGCCACCGGATGGTGCCGAGCGGCCTCCAGCGCCGGTATGCCGTCGACCCGCTGGACCACCAGGCGGCCCAGACGGCCCTCGCGGACGGTACGGGCCAGCGCGTCGGCCGCGACCGCGAGCCGTGCGGGGCTCTCGCTGAACGACAGCACGGTGCGCCCACCACGCTCCACGAAGAGCGTGAGGTCGCCGTGGGTGAGCACCACCACCGCCCCGGCCTTCCTGCCGGGACGGTGCGCCGTGACGGCCCTGTTCCCGGGGCTTCCGTCCGACGCCCCGGCGCCGTCCGGTGCGGGGCCGTCCGGTGCGGGGCCGACGACGCCCCCGGCCCTGCCGCCGGACTCGGTGCTCGACGTGCCGCCCGACAGGCCGGCGGCCGCGCCGTCAGTCGCTGGGCCCGCTGCTCCGTGCGGCCCGGCAGGCCAGGCGAGCGCGGCCCCGTAGGGGTTGGCAGGGTCCATCGCGGCGAGCACCACCGCGCCGCTCGTGCTGCTCGCGCCCGTGCTGGTCGCGACGGCCGACGTTCGTTCGGCGACCTCCAGCTCGGCCTCGATGATCCGGGTGCGGTCCTGCGCGTCGACCCGCAGGCGGTCGACGGCGCCAGGCAGCGCGAACTGGGAACCGCCCAGGTGCTCGACGAAGTACCCGCGGCGCACCGCCGCACGTTCCTCCAGCCCGGACAGCACCCGATACACGTCGCGGTAGCCCGCCCCGACACCCTCGGCCGCCGCGCCGGACCGCGTGAGCACGCCGTGCCGTTCGAGCAGCACCTGGGTCAGCGCGTGGGCCCGCACGGTCGGGTCTGCCTCCCGCATCGGAAGTGCCGCCCAGCGACCACCGCCGCCCGGTACCGACGTGCTCGCCCGGAGGGCCGAGGCAGGCCGCCCGGGCGACACCGCGAACCGGGAGCGCCGCACCGGCCGGGCGCGCGCGACCGTCCGCGGCGCTCGGTGGGCACCGGCGCCACCGATCCGCTCCCGAAGGGCGCCCAGCCCGTCGTTCGTGACCTGCCCGGCCCAGACCAGGTCCCACAACACGTCGAGCACCGCGCCCGGCTCCGCGCCGGTGAGCTCGGCCACGCGGGGCAGGAAGAAGCCGCCCGAACCGGTCAGCAGGTCAAGCACCGCACGGTGCAGCTCGGAGTCCAGC
Organism: Promicromonospora sp. NPDC060271; assembly: GCF_042726755.1. Lineage (NCBI taxonomy): Bacteria > Bacillati > Actinomycetota > Actinomycetes > Micrococcales > Promicromonosporaceae > Promicromonospora > Promicromonospora sp. NPDC060271. Next base: position 2,998 of record NZ_JBHXBG010000205.1, read on the forward strand.
AGGCTCTCCTCCTCGACCGGTTCGAGCGCGGGGAGGGTGAGCGGGGCGCCGTCGGCCAGATGGAGCGAGACCAGTCCGTCCCCGCCGCCCGAGCCGGGCAGGCGGGAGTGCCCGGCCCACAGGACCTCGCCCGCGACCGTCAGCTCGTCGAGGAGCGCGGGGGAGTAGTCGGTCACGCGTGCGGGCAGCACCAGGGTCTCCAGGGCCGACGCCGGGACGGCGGCACCCGCGAGCTGCTCGATCGCCTGCACGAGCCCGTCCGCACCCCGCAGCAGGCCCGTGGAGACGTTCTGCCAGCGCGGCAGGAAGGCGCCGAGGGCTTCCTGCTCGACGGGCTCCACCTCGGCCCGCAGCACCGCGAGCGAACGCCTCCGCAGCAGGCGCAGGACCCCTGGGTCGCACCACTCGTCGCCGGTACCGCCCAGCGACCCCGGGCGCAGGCTGCCGCGTGCGAGGACGCCGTCGCCCTCCAGCCGGGCAAGCGCGTGCACGACGATCGCGACGCCCAGCCCGAACCGCTGGGCCACCGCGGCGGCGCCGAACGGCCCGTGCGTCCGGGCGTGGCGGCGCAGGAGATCACCGAGCGGGTCGGGCACGGGTTCGGTGAACGTCTCCGGGATGCCCACCGGGAGCGCCACGCCGAGCGCGTCCCGCAGCCGGCCCGCGTCCTCCGCGACGGCCCACTGCTCCGTGCCGGCGAACCGGATGCGGATCACGCGGCGGGTGGCCTCCAGCTCGTCGAGCCAGTGCTCGACCGCGTGCCGTGCCTCCTCGCGGGTGCGTGCCTGCAGCGCGTCGAGCGGATGCGGACCGGTGCGACGGAGCAGGTCCCACAGGCCCTCGGCGTCACGGGCCTGGCGGTCGGGTGCCAGCCCGGCCAGCTCGGCCTCCGTGCGTTCGACGGCGCCAGGGTCCAGGAGGTCGGACAGGTCCGCGGACCCCTGCTCGCCGAGCAGCTCGGCGAGCAGCTCCGGGTCGAGCGAGAGGGCGGCCGCACGCCGCTCGGCCAGCGGTGCGTCGCCGTCGTACAGGAACTGGGCGGTGTAGCCGAACAGGAGAGACTGGGCGAAGGGTGAGGGCGTGGGGGTCGTGACCTCCACCACCCGCACGCCGCCGGCCGCGATCTCGCGCATGAGGTCGGCCAGGGCGGCGACGTCGAAGTCGTCCTGCAGGCACTCGCGGGCGGCTTCCAGCACTATCGGGAAGTCGGGGAACTGGCTGGCCACCTCCAGCAGCTGGGCGGAGCGCTGGCGCTGCTGCCACAGGGGCTGCCGCTTGTCGGGCCGCCGGCGGGGGAGCAGCAGCGCGCGAGCCGCGGCCTCGCGGAACCGGGCCGCGAACATCACCGACGAGCCCAGCTCGTCGCGGACCGCGCCGAGGACCTCGTCCGGCTCCAGGAGCAGGTCCTCGAGCGTGACCCGGCCGGGCGTGTGCTCGGGCCGCGCGCCGGTCTCGCCGTCCGCCGAGGCGGCGGCGCCCACGTCCCACGTGTCGCCGTCCCAGCCGCCGCCGGAGTCGGGCAGCCGCAGCACTATCCCGTCGTCGGAGTGCATGGCGGCGACGTCGAGACCGAACCGGGCCCGCAGGCGCGCGGAGATCACGAGCGCCCACGGCGCGTGGACCCGTGCACCGAGCGGCGAGTGGATCACCACGCGCCAGTCGCCGAGCTCGTCGCGGAACCGCTCCACGACGACCGTCCGGTCGTCGGGCACCCGTCCGGTGCCCTGCCGCTGCTCGATGAGGTAGGCGGCCAGGTTGTCCGCGGCCCAGGTGTCGAGCCCCGCGTCGCGCAGGTGCTTGCGCCCGGCCTCGGGGTCGGCGGCCAGGGCGGCGTCGGCCTCGCGGACGAACGCGCCGACCGCACGCCCGAGCTCGGCGGGGCGGCCCTGGGCGTCACCCTTCCAGAACGGCAGACGTCCGGGGAGGCCCGGCGCCGGGGTGACCAGCACACGGTCGGTGGTGATCTCCTGGATGCGCCAGGTGCTCGACCCGAGCGTGAACGTGTCGCCGACCCGGGACTCGTAGACCATCTCCTCGTCCAGCTCGCCGACCCGCTTGCCGCCGCGCATGCGGGCACCGCCGCCCGTCACCGCGTCGGTGAGGGCATCGCCGGGGGCCGCGCCGTCCGGCGCGTCGGTCGCCAGGAAGACGCCGTAGGCGCCTTTGTCCGGGATGGTGCCGCCGCTCGTCGCGGCGAGCCGTAGGGCTCCTGGCCGGCCACGCAGCATGCCTGTTGCGCGGTCCCAGGTGATGCGGGCGCGCAGCTCCGCGAAGTCCTCGCTGGGATAGCGGCCGGCGAGCATGTCGAGCACGGCCCGCCAGGTGGCGTCGCCGAGGTGCGTGAACGGCGCGGACCGGCGGACGAGAGCGAGCAGCTCCTCCTCCGCCCAGTCATCGACGGCCAGCGCCGCCACCACCTGCTGCGCCAGGACGTCGAGGGGGTTGGCGGGGACGTGCATGTGCTCGATCTCGCCCGCGCGCATGCGCTGGGCGATCACGGTGGCCGGCACGAGGTCGCCGCGGAACATCGGGAAGACCACACCCTTGGACACCGCGCCCACCTGGTGGCCCGCGCGCCCGATGCGCTGCAGGCCGCTCGCCACCGACGGCGGCGCACCGACCTGGACCACCAGGTCCACCGCGCCCATGTCGATGCCGAGCTCCAGGGACGACGTGGCGACCACGGCGGGCAGCCGGCCCTCCTTGAGCTCGTTCTCGGTGCGTGTGCGCTCCGCGCGGCTCATCGACCCGTGGTGGGCGCGCGCCAGGATCATCCCGCCCTGGCCGTCGGCGGTCATGTCCCTGCCGGGCACGGCCTCGGGCAGGCCGCGCTGTCCGGGCACGGGACGGGGCAGGCCGGCGCTGGTGCCCGACTGTCCCGGCACCAGCGCGGCCCAGGTGCTCGCCGGGTCTGCGACCTCCAGCCCCTGGCGCTGCGCCCACACCTCGTTCACCCGGGCGGTCAGCCGCTCGGCGCCCCGCCGGTTGTTGGTGAAGACGATGGTCGAGGTGTGGTCGGCCACGAGGTCGACCACGCGCTCCTCGACGTGCGGCCAGACGGAGGCCCTGCGCAGCGGACGTGTGGCCTCGCCCGAAAGGTCGATCTCGTCGCCCGGCGACGCCGCGGTGTCGGACGGCCCGGTGGCGGGCGCGCTGTCGAGGTCCGCGAGGTCGGGGACGGGCACGACCACGTCGATGGCCCACTCCTTGTGCGACGGCGGTTGCACGACGGCGACCTCGCGGGCCGAGTCGTCGGCCCGGCCGCCACCGAGGAACCGGGAGACGACGTCCACCGGGCGCACCGTCGCGGACAGCCCGATGCGCTGCGCCGGCCGGTCGAGCAGCGCGTCGAGGCGTTCCAGGCTGAGGGCGAGGTGCGCGCCGCGCTTGGTGCCCGCTACGGCGTGGATCTCGTCCAGCACCACGGTCTCCACCCCGGCGAGCCCGGCGCGCGCCGCCGAGGTGAGGATGAGGAAGAGCGACTCCGGCGTCGTGACGAGGATGTCCGGGGGCCGGGTCGCGAACGAGCGGCGCTCGTTGGCCGGCGTGTCGCCCGTGCGCATGCCGACCGTGACGTCCGGGACGGCCACGCCGTCCCTCGCCGCGGCCTGCCGGATGCCGGTGAGCGGGGAACGCAGGTTGCGCTGCACGTCGGCGGCGAGGGCCTTGAGCGGTGACACGTAGAGCACGCGGCAGCGACGGGACCGGTCCTCGGGCGGGGGAGCCGACATGATCCGGTCGATCGACCAGAGGAACGCCGCGAGCGTCTTGCCCGAACCGGTCGGCGCGACCACGAGCGCGTGCTGATCGCGCGCGACGGCGTCCCACGCGCCGGCCTGGGCGGCGGTGGGCCGCGCGAACGCCCCGGTGAACCACGCGCGGGTCGCGGGTCCGAACCGGGAGAGCGGGTCGTCGGGCGTTGCCATGGACCCCATTGTGTCCCTGACCACTGACACCGGCCCGGAGTTCACCGGGTGCGCAGGGGGAGACGTAGGGTTGACCGGTGCGCGAACGGGATTTCTGGCAGCTGGTCGACGAGGTGTTCGGCCCGGGCTACGGGCGCGCCCTCGCGCGCGAGCAGGTGCTGCCCGCGCTCGACGGCCGCACCCCGGCCGCCGCGCTGGAGGACGGCGACGAACCGCGTGACGTGTGGCACGCGCTGTGCGACGCGCTGGACGTGCCCGACGCCGAGCGGTGGGGCAAGGACAAGTACCGGCAGGCACCGCCGCCCCGCCGCTGAGGCGCGACCGACGGCCCTGGAGCCGCCCGGTCGCCGGAGCGACCGCACCGACGAGATGCCGTACGACACACCGACGTGTCCTGCCTTGCCTCGAACACGCGTTCGGCTAGACTTTGACCACAGGCACGGATTTCGGAACGTCGTCCACAGGCGGCGGCCGGAGAAGGCGTCCGTGTCAGTGGCTCCGCGTACGGTCGGCAACGACGTACAGAGCCATCCATGCCGGCGCACAGAGCGCCCCGAAACCGAAGGTGTTGCACATGCCCGCACCAGCAGATCGCGACAAGGCCCTCGAAGCGGCCCTCGCCCAGATCGACCGCAGCTTTGGCAAGGGCTCGGTCATGCGCCTCGGCGACGAGACCCGTGCGCCCATCGAGGTGATCCCGACCGGCGCGATCGCCCTCGACGTGGCGCTCGGTATCGGTGGCCTGCCCCGCGGCCGCGTCATCGAGGTGTACGGCCCGGAGTCCTCGGGCAAGACGACCATCGCGCTGCACGCGGTGGCCAGCGCGCAGCGCCAGGGCGGCATCGCGGCGTTCATCGACGCCGAGCACGCGCTCGACCCGGACTACGCCAAGAAGCTCGGCGTCGACACCGACGCCCTCCTGGTCTCGCAGCCCGACACCGGTGAGCAGGCGCTGGAGATCACCGACATGCTGATCCGCTCCGGCGCGCTCGACATCATCGTCATCGACTCCGTCGCGGCGCTGACGCCGAAAGCTGAGATCGAGGGCGAGATGGGTGACAGCCACGTGGGTCTCCAGGCCCGCCTGATGTCGCAGGCCCTGCGCAAGATCACCGGTGCGCTCAGCGCGTCCGGCACCACCGCGATCTTCATCAACCAGCTCCGCGAGAAGATCGGTGTGTTCTTCGGTTCGCCCGAGACCACCACCGGTGGCAAGGCGCTGAAGTTCTACGCGTCGATCCGCCTCGACATCCGGCGTATCGAGACCCTCAAGGAGGGTACGGACGCGGTCGGTAACCGTACCCGGGTCAAGGTCGTCAAGAACAAGATGGCGCCGCCGTTCAAGCAGGCCGAGTTCGACATCCTGTACGGCCACGGCATCTCCCGCGAGGGCGGCCTGATCGACATGGGCGTGGAGCACGGCTTCGTGCGCAAGTCGGGCTCGTGGTTCACCTACGAGGGTGACCAGCTCGGCCAGGGCAAGGAAAACGCACGCGCCTTCCTGCGGGACAACCCCGACCTCGCCAACGACATCGAGAAGCGCGTCAAGGAGAAGCTGGGCGTCGGCCCGAAGGTCGACGCGCCGGCGGTCGAGGACGCGGGTGCCACCGCGGTGACCTCCGCCACCGACACCGCACCGGCCACGGGTACCGTCGCGGCGGCGAGCTCGTCCTCCCGGACGACCACCACGGCGAAGGCCACCAGGTCGACCACCGCACGTTCGAAGGCCACCAAGCCGGTGGCGTCGAAGACCGCCGAGAAGGCGGAAGCAGCCGCCGAGAAGGCGCCGTTCTGACGTGCAGTACGGTGATCCAGCGGATGGTCCCGGCGTGGGGAAGCGTCGGGGCCATCCGGCCGCTCGGGAGGGTGGCCGGGCGAGGAGCCGGGGAGGGCGCGGCAGCGCCGACCGGGCACCCCGCAAGACCGTCGCGGAGCGCCTGGAGTCCGGCGAGATCAGCCGCGACGAGGCCGTCGAGAAGGCCCGCGAGACGGTTCTCAAGATCCTGACCGCTGCGCAGAAGTCCCGGCGTGAGCTCGAGCAGTCGCTGGCCCGCAAGGGTTACCCGGAGGACGTCGTCGTGCAGGTGCTCGACAGGTTCGACGAGGTGGGCCTGGTGGACGACGCGACCTACGCGGAGACCATCGTCCGCACCCGCCACGCCGAGCGCGGCCTCGCGCGGCGCGGGATCGCCGCCGAGCTGCGCAGGCGCGGCATCGACGAGGACACGGCGATCGAGGCCCTGGACCAGCTCGACTCCGACGACGAGCGGGCGGCCGGCGCCAGGCTGGCCACCAAGCTGGTCACCCGCACGCGAGGCCTGGACCGGGAGGTGCGGGTCCGCCGCGCCGTCGGGTCGCTGGCCCGCAAGGGTTACGCGCCCGGGCTGGCCTTCGAGCTGGTCCGGGACGCACTCGCAGCGGAGGGTGAGGACACGGACGACCTGGGCTACGCCGAGGACTGAAGGGCCCCGCCGGCACCGGATAGGCAAACCGGGTAGGCAAGAAGATCGGTAAGAGGTCAGGTGGTCGGCAGC
>NZ_JBHXBG010000206.1:0-9368 GCF_042726755.1 Promicromonospora sp. NPDC060271
CCGTTGAGTGCTGGGTATTCGCCCCGTGATCGCTCACGACAGGGCGAATACCCAGCACTCAACGGGTCTGTCAGTCGACTGCGTAGGCGCGGACGACCTTCTTGGTCACCGACGCGCCCGCCGCGTCCCACGCCTCGACCTTGAGCGAGACGTGCTCGGCGCCGGCCGGAGCCCTGACCGTCGCGACGAACGTCCCGTCACCGGTCCGGGTCACCTTGGCCCGGTGCCACGTGGCGCCGTCGTCGGCCGACCACCACAGGCGGGCGCCCTCGACGGTCGACGTGTCGTATGCGCCGTCCGGGTAGCCGGCGCCGACCCGCACCCGCGTGGCCGCCGGGGCGGAACCCGACGGGTCGAGCCCGCGCACGTCCCACGTGGTGTCGAGGACCGGCGGGTAGGCCTCCTCGGCGTCGTCCGGCCGTGCGTGGAACTCCCACTCACCGGTCACACTGGTGGCGAGCCGGTAGGCGGGGTCGTCGGGCGTGCTCTCCAGGAGCATCCGGTAGTCGGCCCCGCCCTCCGGCACGGTGGGGAAGGAGTAGGGCTCGGGGACGTCGTCGATCAGCTCGCCGTCCTGCCAGACGCGCAGGCGTTCCACGATGTCGGAACCCCACAGGACACCCTCGTCGGCGTCGGCCCGGCCCGACGGCGTGAGCCAGAGGGAGTTCCCGCCGGTCTGCATGACCGGTGTGACCGCCGTCGCCGACGGGGCGAGCGCACCCGTCGCCAGCCCCTGCCGGGCGCGGCCCGGCTCGCTCCAGACGTGTCGCACGGCCTCGGTGAGCACCACGCCGACGCCGTCCTCCTGGATCTCGGACCCGAGGTACCACCTGCCCGGCAGGGCCGTCACGTACTCGGTGCGCCGCGTGCCGACAGGGATCGCCTCGACGGCTCCGCCCGCGATGATGGTGCCCGGCTCCCAGTAGTGCCGCCGCGCGAGGTGGGTGTCCCCGACGGACGCGCCGTAGCTGGTGTCGACGGCGACCGTGGTGCGGCGGTCGCCGACGAGGGCAGGCACCTCGACGCCCTCGCTGTGGTGGGCGAGATCGTAGCGGTAGGGCGCGGCCGCCCCGTCGCCCGAGGTGGGCGGCAGCAGCGTCGCCTGGACGATGGTGTCGTAGTCGCCGTGCTGCGCGGCAGGCACCGGGGTCAGGGCGAGGTCCGTCCCCGGCCCGTACATCACGTTGACCCCCGCCGTGACGACTTCCGCCGAGTCCTCGGTCTCGATGGAGAGGCCGAGGCTCGCCAGCTCCGCCGGGCGGTGCGTGGAGGTGGTGACCTCCCGCGCCGTCGTCCCGTCCAGGAGCACCTCGGCGTCGGCCGTCGCGTCGACCTCACCGCTCGACAGGAACAGTGCGTCGGTTACCGCGCCGTCCTCGTCCAGCGTCTCGATGAATGCCACCGGGCTGTAGACGCCCGGGACGACGCGTGCCGTCGCGACCCCGTCCTCGAAGTGGAGGTTGGTGCCGAAGAGACCGCCGTTCTCGACGTCCAGCTTGATCGCGGCGCCCCAGGTGTCGGCGGTGACGGGCTCGCCGGCCCGGTCGACGGCGCGCACCGTGAGGTTCACGTACTCGCGCTCCTTGGCCCAGCCGACGGGTGTGCGCACCTGTGTGCCGTCCGTGCCGGTGGCGACGAGCATGCCGCCGACCGGGCCGATCGCGCCCGGGCCGTCGGCAGCGGTCACGTCGACGGTCGCGGTCCCGCCCGCCGGCACGACCACCGAGTCCGCCGACAGGGTGAGCGCGGCGGCGACGGAGGTGCCCTCCGAGTCGGTGACGTCGCCGGTGAGGGCGAGCGTGACGTCGTCGGATCCCGCGTTGGTGTAGGTCACGGTGTCGGTGGCCGTCTCGCCGTCGTGCGGCCAGGCGAACGTGCCGAACGAGACGGACGGCGTGGCCGTGACCTGCTGCGCGATGGCGCCGGGGACGGTGATCCGCCCAGCGCCCTCGGTCCAGACGTCCGCGCCCGTCGGCACTGCCGAGCCCATCAGCGCGGACTTGAGGGCCGTCGCGTCAAGGTCGGGCCTGGCCTGCTTGAGCACCGCTGCCGCGCCTGCCACGTGCGGGGCGGCCATGGAGGTGCCGCTCAGCGCGACGTGCAGGTCGTCGACGACGTCGCCTCCCGTGGTTCCCGCGGCCCGGGCGGCGACGATCCCGTCGCCCGGGGCGACGACGTCCGGCTTGAGCAGCCCCTCGGCGGCGCCGCCGCGGCTGGAGTAGTCCGTGACCTCGTCCGCGTCGTCGACGGCGCCCACCGTGAGGGCCTTCGCCGCGATGCCGGGCGAGCCGACGCTGCCCTGGCCGAGCTCGCCGAAGTTGCCCGCCGAGACGACGAACAGCGTCCCGTACTGCTCGGTCAGCGCGTCCACCGCGACGGCGTCGGGGGAGGGGACGTCGAAGAACAGGCTGCCCAGCGACAGGTTCACGACGTCCGCGCCCTCGGCGGCCGCCCACTCCATGCCCTCGATGACGCCGGACAGCGTGCCGTCGCCGTTGTCGTCGAGCACCTTGCCGACCAGCAGGTCGGCGTCGGGGGCGACGCCCCTGTTCACGCCGTCGGACGCGTCGCCCGAACCGGCGAGGATCGAGGCGACGTGCGTGCCGTGGCCGTCGCCGTCGACCACGTCGCCCTTGCCGGAGAAGTCGCGCTCGCCGACCACCACCTCGTCCAGGTCGGGGTGCGTCGCGTCGATGCCCGTGTCGAGCACGGCCACGGTGACACCCTCACCGGTGAACCCGGCCTCCCACGCCTCGGGGGCGCCGATCTGCGGGCTGGAGTCGGCGTCCGAGGTGCGGACCGGCTGGTCCAGCCAGACATACCCGACGCCGCCGCCGTCCGCCTTCTTCGCGGAGGGGCCGGCCGGTGCGAGGGCGTCGAGCAGCTTCGCCGCCCGGCCCTTCGGCAGGACGTCGACCACCGCGCCCACCGACTCCAGCTTCCGGTCGGGCGTGATGCCCGACGCCGCCCAGTCCTGCCTGGCCGGCGCCGCGGTGCGGGCGCTCTTGTCCAAGGAGCCGGCCGCCGCGGCGGACTGGACGATCACGGGCAGCGTGTCGCGCGACGCGTCGTCGTACCCGGCCTTGACCAGGCCCGCCACGTCGAACAGCGCCCGGTCCAGCCGGCCCGGGACGAGTCGCGCGACGTCGCGTGGGACGACGTAGAGATGCTCTCCCTCCCGCTGCTGGAAGAACGCCATGCCTTCGCGGCCCGCGCCGGGCTCCGCCGTGGCCGTGACGGAGCCGTCCGGCGCGGTCCGCACCGTGACGACGTCGCCGGTCAGCAGCGTGACGGTCGCGGGGCGGCCCTGGCTCGCGGCTGCCGGGGACTCCTGCTCGTGGTGTGGTGCCGGTGTGTCCTGCGGGACGGCCGCGGTCGCCCACGTCCCCCCGCCCAGTGCGACCGCCATCGCGACCGCCGCTGCACTTGCCTGTCTACGCATCGGGTCTCTCCCGTCCGGGTCGAGCGCGCCGCCTGTGCGGCGCCACGGTCAACAGACGCGCGAGACCGGGAGATGGGTTGCGTGACCTGCGGAATCAGGTCCGCGTTCGGGTGCGGAGGCGTGCGGACCTCGGCTGGAACCGCCACCAGGCCCGCTGGATCAGGAGGCACGTCACTGCGCCGGCCACGATCATCGCGACGTTGATGCCGAACTGGGCCAGCGAGCCGGTGGCCTCGTTGCCGACGCCGTAGGCGAGGGCGACCGCCGCATTCCCCACCGCCGGGACCGTCGTCACCGAGATCAGCACGCCCACCAGGACGCCGGAGCGGCCCGAGGTGAGCGAGATCATGCCTGCAGCCCCGGCCAGGAAGCCGACGATCCAGCTCAGGGTGTCCGGCGCCCAGATGAACGACGTCTGGGGCCGGTCGGCCAGCAGCGTCGACTGGTCGGCGAGGCCCCAGGCCTGCAGCAGCAGGGCCATGACCACCGACGCGACGAACCCGGCGCCGAACCCGGCGGCCAGCGTGGTCACGGCCCGTCGGACCGTGCGCCAGCGCCACCCGACCAGCCCTACCGAGATCGCGGCCAGCGGCCCGAAGTCCGGGCCGACCACCATGGCACCGACCACGAGGATCGGCTGGTCGAACAGGACGCCGATCATGCCGATCGTCGTGGCAAGGGCCATGAGCGCGAGGTAGCCCAGCGAGGTGCGCGCCTCCACCTCCGTGCGGCCCACCACCTCGTGCCAGACGAGCGCGTCCTCCGGCAGGCCGGGGGCGGCGTCCTCCGCGCGCCTGGCGTGGTGGGACAGCGAGGTGTTGACGGACTCGACGGCGATGGATCCTTCGCGCTGCAGACCCAGGTCGGTCAGCCGCTCCAGCACGGGGCTGAGCGCCTCGCGGGCGACGTCGGCCATGACGACGTCGCCCGGCGGGTCGACCGCGCACTCGTGGAGCACCATGACGTTGGTGGCGGCGGGGTCGGACCGCAAGAGCTCGAGGACGGCCGGGGTGCTCGCGGCCGGGCTGACCACGCGGAGGTGTTGCATCACGCCGAGACTCTAGCCGGGTGAAACGACGCTCAGCGACGGCATCCAGGCAACCTTGACGAGCGGGTCACGGCTCAGGCCTGCTGGATGGCGCGGAGGATGCCGCTGCCGGCCTCGCGTTCGGCGGCGCTCCCCGCGTCGGCGAGGTGGGCGACCGCCTGCAGCATCGCCCAGGCCCGGACCCGTTCGAGGTCCGCGCCGAGCCCGTCGGCCACGGCGTGCAGCAGCTCGGTGCCGCGGACGGGCCCGTGGACCTGCTGCTGGAACAGGAAGTACCCGCCGTCGAAGGCGCGTTCGGCCAGCACCGGCTTGGGGTCGATCAGCAGCCAGGGCTCGCGGACGGACGAGACGACGTTGCTCAGGTGGTTGTCGCGGTTGGCGATCCCGACCTCGTCGGCATCCGTCAGCGCGTCGCAGAGGTCCGCGCCGAACGCGAGCTGTTCGGCGACGTCGGGCGATCGGCCCGCGGCCTCGTCGAAGTACTCGGCCCAGCCCTTGAGGAGGTCGGCGGCCCTGGGGATCTCGGGGTAGCCGACGACGGGGACCGGGACGCGCCAGAGCCTGCGGAACAGGTCGCACGCGATCGCGAAGCGCTCCCGCGCGGCGTCGTGCTCGCTCAGGCCGGGGAACTGGCGGGCGAGCAGAGCCGTTCCCGGGCGGGCGCGCTCCAGGAGCATCGCGCCGGAGCCGGCGTCGTACTCGAGGAGGCGCACCGCGCCGTCGCCGTCGTAGGCGGCGAGGGCGGTCGGCTCGGACCGGTTCTCCACGTCCTGCAGATCGACCTTGAGCACAGCGGGGGTGCCGTCGGCCCGGTCGAGCGGCAGCACGTAGGCGGTGGTGCCGCCGGTGAACGGTGCCCCGGCGGGGTGCAGGTCCCACGTCTCGGCGAGGCGGTCGACCGTCGCGGGGAGCGCGTCGACCCAGGCCCGGCCCCGGTCGCCGTACCAGTCGAGGGCCCGCTGACGTACGGGCGCGGGGAGCGGCGCGAAGGACATCGCACAAGTATCGGGACGGAGGTTCTCCGGGCCAACGTTTTTCGCTGGGGCGGAGGCGCCGGCACTGCGACGATTGCGCCCCGGCCACCGCGGCGGCGGCGTCCTGCAGGCGATCCTGTCGGCGACGGAGGACTGGCTCCGGGGTATCGGCGTCCCGCAGGTGCGGCTCCACGTCAACGAGCACAACCTGCGCGCCCAGGGTGCCTACCGGAAGTGCGGGTACGTCGACACGGGCGTGCGGGTCGAGATGGTCGACGGGGTCAACCACGAGATGGTTCACGACCTGCGGAGCGGGACGGACCGTGCCCCGGGCGCCACCCGTACGACCTGGGTATGACTGCCGCGACGGCAGGACCAGACCAGGGCCGGATGCGGCACCAGGACGTGTCTCCGTAGCGTCTCTTCCATGGAATTCACCGCTCATGCGACAGGGGCCTCGCCCGCTGTGCGCGCACGCTCACTGACCAAGACCTATGGGAAGGGCGAGGCGGCCGTGCGGGCCCTGGACGGGGTGGACGTCGACTTCGAGCAGGGCCGGTTCACGGCGATCATGGGCCCGTCGGGGTCGGGCAAGTCGACGCTGATGCATCTGCTGGCGGGTCTGGACTCCGCGACCAGTGGTCAGGCGTTCCTCGGGCAGACGGAGATCACGGGTTTGAACGACAAGGCCTTGACGCGGTTGCGTAGGGACCGGGTCGGGTTCGTGTTCCAGCAGTTCAACCTGTTGCCGATGTTCACGGCCGAGCAGAACATCACCCTGCCGGTCGAGCTCGCCGGTGGGAGCGTGGACCGGGCGTGGTTCGAGACCCTGGTGGAGACCCTGGGGTTGCGGGGTCGGCTCACGCATCGTCCGGGGGAGCTGTCCGGTGGGCAGCAGCAGCGGGTCGCGATCGCGCGGGCGCTGATCGCGCAGCCTGATGTGGTGTTCGCGGACGAGCCGACGGGCAACCTGGACTCGCGGTCGGGGGCTGAGGTGTTGTCGTTCCTGCGTCGTTCGGTGCGGGAGCTGGGTCGCACGATCATCATGGTCACGCATGACCCGTCGGCTGCCGCGTATGCGGATCGTGCGGTGCTGATCGCGGACGGTCGGATCGCGGGTGACATCAGTGATCCGACGCCGGACTCCGCGATGGCCGGGCTGGACGCACTGCGCACCCTCGAACCCGCCGTCGCGACGACCCCTCGCGCCTCCGCCTTCGAGACAGGTGCGTGATGTCGACGTCTCCTAACTTCCCCACCGCCCGGCTCACCCTCGGGCAGATGCGGCGCAGCGTCGGCCGCCTCACCGCCGCGGGAGTGGCGATCCTGATCAGCACGGCGTTCGTCACCGTGACGCTGCTCGCCGGCGGTGTCATCCAGGGCACGACGCACGACATGGTCGCGGCGCAGTACGCGAAGGCCGACGTCGTCGTGGCCACGACCGACGACAGCTCGTTCACCGCCGACGACATCGATGCGGTCGCCGCCGTCGACGGCGTCGCGACCGTCCAGCCGCTCACGAGCTGGTTCGGCGACCTGCGCAACGGCGGCAAGGGCGGCTTCCAGACGTTCGCGCCGGTTCCCGAGGACCCGCGGCTCTCGCCGCTCGAGCTGACCGACGGCGCCTGGCCGGCCGCCGACGGCGAGGTGGCTCTGACGTCGAACCTCGCCGAGCGGCTCGAGGTCGGCCTCGGCGACACCGTGACGCTCAAGCGCACCGTGTACCCCGAGGGCTGGGCCGACAGCCGGTCGGACGACCCGGCCGCCGAGCTCGGCCAGCCGGAGGACGTCACCGAGACCCTGACCGTGACCGGGCTCACCGCCGACCCGTACGGCGCGTACTCCGTGTACGGCGGGGCCGCGGCGGTTCCCGCTGCCACGCTCGACGCCTGGAATGCCGCCGAGCCCTACCCGAACCCGGTCAGCGAGCTGCTCGTCGCACTCGACGCACCGCTCGACGGCGGAAGCGTGCCCGGTCCGCTCGCCGGGTCGCTCGACGCCGCCGCCGGCGGGTCCGACCGCGGCGTGACCGTCGACACCACCGAGGAGGTCGCGACGGCGCGGGCCGCCGCGCAGACCGGTGGCCAGGACCTCGTGTTCCTCGTGTTCGTCATGACGTTCGCCGCCATCGCGCTGCTGATCGCGGCCATGGTCATCACCAACACGTTCCAGGTGCTCGTCGCCCAGCGGACGCGGACGCTCGCCCTGCTGCGCTGCATCGGCGCCGGGACCGGCCAGCTCTATCGCAGCGTGCTGCTCGAAGCGGCGATCCTCGGCGTGGTCGCCTCCGCGGTGGGCATCCTGACCGGTGGGGTGCTTGCCCAGGTCGCGCTCATGGTGGCACCCGCCTTCGACCTGGGCGTCCCGCTGCCCGCGACGATCGCGCCGACCTGGCAGGTCGTGGTGCTCCCGCTCGCGGTGGGTGCCGGCGTGACCGTCCTGGCCGCCCTGGCCCCCGCCCGGTCGGCCACCCGGGTCGCGCCGCTCGCCGCGCTGCGGCCGTCCGACGCCCCGACGCTGCGCGCCCGCTCCGGCCGCACCCGCCTCGTGATCTCGCTGCTCGCCCTGGTCGGCGGCTTCGCGGCGCTCGGCGGCGGAGTGGTCCTCGGGATGAACGGCGGCACCCAGTTCGGTCTGGTCGCCGCGGTCGGCGGTGGTGCCCTGGCGTTCTTCGGCGTCGTGCTGAGCGCCGTGCTGTGGCTGCCCCGTGTCGCCGCGCTGCTCGGCTCGCTCGTGGCCCGTACCGGTCCAGCGGCTCGCCTGGCGGTCGCCAACACGTTGCGCAACCCGCGCCGGACGGCGGCGACCTCCACGGCGCTGCTCATCGGCGTCACGCTGGTGACCATGATGTCCACCGGCGCGGCCAGCGCCCGGATGTCCGCCGACAGCCTGCTCGACGAGCAGTTCCCGTACGACGTGAGCGTGTCCGCCTCCTCGTCCGAGTACGTCGAGGGTCTACGCGACGCCGTCGCCGACACCCCCGGCATCGCGGACACGGCGCTCGTGACGAACGCGACGGTCACGCTCGGCGAGACGGAGGACATGAGCATCGTGGCCGCGGACCCCGCAGAGCTCGCCGCGGTGGTGAACGTGCCGCAGGAGGAGGCCGGCCGGCTCACCGACGGTTCCATCCTGCTCACCCAGGGCACGGCCGACGACATGTCGCTCGACGCGGGCGACCCGATCACCGTGGCGGGCGCCGACGGCTCGGTCGACCTGACCATCGTCATCACGACCGCCGACGCACTCAACCGCACCATCACGACCGCCGACCTCGCCCGCGCGGACGTCCCCGCCGACAGCACGACGACCGACATCTGGGCGCGGATCTCGGGCGGCGAGGCGACCACCGTGCTCGCGGACGTCCAGGACGCCGTCGCGCAGGTGGACGGCGGTGCGTTCGTCATGGGCCCGGCCGCCCAGGCGGCCCAGTTCCGGCAGGTGGTCGACGTGATCCTCGGCATCGTGGTGGGCCTGCTCGCCGTCGCCGTCGTGATCGCCCTGATCGGCGTCACGAACACGCTGTCCCTCTCGGTCATCGAGCGGACCCGCGAGTCCGCGACCCTGCGGGCCATCGGCCTGAGCAAGGAGCAGCTGCGCGGCATGCTCGCCGTGGAGGGCGTGCTCATCGCGGGGGTCGGTGCGGTCCTCGGCATCGTGCTGGGGCTCGTGTTCGGCTGGGCGGGCGCGGCCACCGCGCTGTCCGTCATGGGCGACGTCCGGTACGCCGTCCCGTGGGCGGACCTGGGCATCGTCCTGGCGGTCGCCCTCGTCGCCGGCCTGCTGGCCTCGGTCCTACCGGCCCGGGCCGCCGCACGCACCTCGCCGGTGGCGGCGCTCGGCGTGGAGTGACGCCGGTCGGTTGATCTGGTTGCGCCGCGCGGGCGGCTGACTTCGGTCAGTG